>NZ_JBOBDO010000011.1:0-200648 GCF_050586665.1 Pseudomonas sp. ES4
TACAGTTTATGAAGCGTCTGCTCAGTGCCTGCGCCCTGCTCTCTCTGCTGGCCGGTTGCGCCAGCACGGATATTGTTGATCCACACGGCTACGACAAGACCGGCGTAGCTTCGTATTACGGCGCCAAACACCATGGCAAACGCACCGCCAGCGGCGAGCGTTTCAACCAGCACGGCCTGACCGCCGCTCATCGCCAGTTGCCGTTCGGCACCCGGGTGAAGATTACCAACCTCAATAACGACAGATCCTGCGTGGTGCGCGTCAACGACCGCGGGCCATACTCACGTGGGCGCCTGATCGATGTTTCACGCGAAGCGGCCGAACAGTTGGGCATGTTGCGCAGTGGCACCGCGAAGGTTCGCGTGCAAGCCCTCGACGACTGATAGACGGAGCGCTGACCATTTTCGGACTTGCCGATATACCCCTGATCAGCGTGATTGAATTGCTCAGCGGCTTGCTGTTGCTGATCGCCGGCGCCGAGCTGATGGTGCGCGCCGCTGTGCGCCTCGCCGCACGTTTGCATGTACGACCGCTGATTATCGGCCTGACCATCGTCGCCCTCGGCAGCAGCGCGCCGCAAATGGCTGTCAGCCTGCAAGCGACCCTGGCGCAGAACGCTGACATCGCCGTCGGCAGCGTGATCGGCAGTAGCATCTTCAACATCCTCGTCACACTCGGGCTCTCGGCGCTGATCATCCCGCTACGGGTTTCACGGCAGCTGGTGCGCCTGGATATTCCGCTGATGATCGGCGCCAGTCTTTTGGTGTTCGTATTGGCGTGGAACGAAGAACTGACCCGCGCCGATGGCGTGATGCTGCTGGCGGCGATGGCGCTGTATCTAGGCCTGTTGTTGCGCCAGTCGCGGCATTCGACCCGTCCGCAATCGACCCGCCACGAAGTCCCGCAAGCACCATGGATCAGCAGTCTGCTGATGATCGTCGCGGGATTGGCGATGCTGGTCTATGCCGGGCACTTGCTGTTGGGCGCAGCGGTTTCGGTTGCGACTGATCTGGGGTTGTCGGAGCGGATCATCGGCCTGACCATCGTCGCCGTCAGCACCTCCCTGCCGGAACTGGCGACCTCGTTGATCGCCGCCTTGCGTGGTGAGCGCGACATCGCCGTGGGCAACGTGATCGGCAGCAACCTGTTCAATCTCTTGGGCGTGCTCGGGCTTACCGCGTTGATCGCGCCGTCGCCGCTGTCGGTATCGCCCAACGCCCTGGATTTCGACTTGCCGGTGATGCTTGGCGTCGCGGTGCTGTGCCTGCCGGTGTTCTATTCCGGTTATCGGGTGACTCGCGCCGAAGGTCTGCTGTTTTTGGGTTTGTACCTGGCCTATGGGCTGCACGTGGTGTCGTTCACCACCGGCATGCCGCTGGCCGGCAAGCTTGAACACCTGATGCTGTTTTTCGTCCTGCCGGCGCTGGGGGCGTTTTTGCTGTTCACCTCGCTGCGCGCCTGGCGTCGCCAACACCACAAGAGGGAATTGCCATGAGCACTGATAAAAAGCCTGGGATTGAAGTCCGACGCCAAGTGATGGGCGACGCCTTCGTCGACCGCGCCTTGGGCAACGCCACCGAGTTCACCCAGCCGCTGCAGGATTTCGTCAACGAGCACGCCTGGGGCGGGGTCTGGAACCGTGAAGGTCTGCCGTTGAAAACCCGCAGCCTGATCACCCTCGCCGCGCTGACCGCGCTGAAGTGCCCGCAGGAATTGAAAGGTCACGTGCGCGGCGCGCTGAACAATGGCTGCACGGTGGAAGAGATTCGCGAAGCGCTGCTGCATTGCGCGGTGTATGCCGGTGTGCCGGCGGCGATCGATGCGTTTCGCGCGGCGCAGGAAGTAATTGATAGCTACCAGAAGCCGGAGTAACAAGCAGACATTTGTGCTGGCAGGACTATCGCCATCGCGGGCAAGCCCGCTCCCACAGGGGATCTCCTTTGTTGCACAAATTGTGTGAACACCAAAGATCACTGTGGGAGCGGGCTTGCCCGCGATGAGGCCCTGAAGAACACCGCAAATCCCGGGGCTAAATCCACCCACCCCACTGCAACAAAAAGATCCCGACGTTGGTGGTGACCGCCGCCATCAACGTGGTGATCACGATGATCGCTGCCGCCAGTTCATGATTGCCATTGGCCTGACGGGCCATGACAAAACTGGCCGCGGCGGTCGGACTGCCGAAGTACAGGAACAGAATCCCCAACTCCGCACCACGAAAGCCCCAGAGCCACGCCCCCAGCGTCGCCAGAATCGGCAGGCCGATCATCTTCACCAGGCTTGAGCTCAGCGCCATGTTGCCGCTTTTGCGCAGAGCTGCCAGCGACAGCGTGCCGCCGATGCAGATCAACGCCAACGGCAAGGTGGTTTGCGCCAGGTACTGGCCGGACTTTTCCAGCCATCCCGGCAAACCGATTTCGAAATAGGCAAACGGCGCCGCGGCAAACACGCTGATGATCAGCGGGTTGACCATCACGCTTTTGCAGATGCTCCAGGGGTCAGACTTGATCACCGGGCTGTACACCGCCAGCACAATGGTCGAGAGCGTGTTGTAAAACAGGATCACCAACGCCGCGAGAATCGCCCCGAGGGAAATCCCGTAGTCGCCGTACATGCTCGCGGCCAACGCGAGCCCGATGACCCCGTTGTTACCGCGAAACGCGCCTTGGGTGTAGATGCCTCGGTCTTCGCGCGGGCACTTCCAGATCGCCCAGCCCCAGGCGATGGCGAAACACGCCAGAGTGGCGAGCGAGAAATAGATCAGCAGCGCCGGTTGCAGCGCGGCGTGCAGGTCGGCATGCAGGATGCCCAGAAACAGCAACGCCGGCATGGTGACGTTGAACACCAGGGCCGACGCAGTGTGGATGAAGTTGTCGTTGATCCAGTCGATGCGCTTGAGCAACACCCCCAGAAACAGCATGGCAAACACCGGCGCGGTGATGTTCAGGGTTTCGAGGAAGATAGCCAGCATGCCGGGGATAACCTTGGGTGAGCGTCGTTAGGGGGCTAATGATAAGCCACTTTCACCCGGATCGTTCCCACGCTCTGCGTGGGAACGCCTCTTGTGACGCTCTGCGTCACGCTTTTGGGACGCAGAGCGTCCCGGGCTGCATTCCCACGCAGAGCGTGGGAACGATCATTACGTGATCGGCGCAGGATTGAACAAGGTTATGTCGTTGTGCAGCTTATGGTGCTCCGCCCAGGTTTGTTTCTTGCCGCTGGCCACATCCAGGTAGTAGTGGAACAACTCCCAGCCCAGGTCCGCAATCGAGGCCCGCCCGGTGGCAATCCGCCCGGCATCGATGTCGATCAGATCTGGCCAACGCTGCGCCAGTTCCGTGCGGGTCGACACCTTCACCACCGGCGCCATCGCCAAACCATACGGCGTGCCACGCCCGGTGGTGAACACATGCAGGTTCATCCCCGCCGCCAATTGCAACGTCCCGCAGACAAAATCACTGGCCGGGGTCGCGCAGAAAATCAGCCCTTTGCGCTTGAACCGCTCGCCAGGGCCCAGCACCCCGTTGATCGCGCTGCTGCCGGATTTGACGATCGAGCCCAACGACTTCTCGACAATGTTCGACAACCCGCCCTTCTTGTTCCCCGGCGTGGTGTTGGCGCTGCGGTCCGCTTCGCCCTTGGCCAGGTAACGGTCGTACCAGTCCATCTCGCGCACCAGCTCCTTGGCGACTTCCTCGGTTTCGGCGCGGGACGTCAGCAAGTAAATCGCGTCGCGAACCTCGGTGACTTCGGAAAACATCACCGTCGCACCGGCCCGCAACAACAGGTCCGAGGCATAACCCAACGCCGGGTTGGCGGTGATCCCGGAAAACGCATCGCTGCCACCACACTGCATGCCGAGGATCAGCTCGGACGCCGGCACGGTTTCCCGGCGACGTTGATCGAGCTTCTTCAAACGGGTCTCGGCCAGCGCCATGATCTGCTCGATCATCTCGGTGAAACCGTGACTGGAATCCTGCAAGCGGTACAACCACGGATCACTCAAATCCACTGAGCTGTCGTTCTCGTGCATCACCTGCCCGGCCTGCAATTTCTCGCAGCCCAGGCTGATGACCAAGGCTTCGCCACCCAGGTTCGGGTTGCGCGCCAGGTTGCGCACGGTACGGATCGGGATGTACGCGTCAGTCGCGGTAATCGCCACGCCACAACCGTAACTGTGGGTCAGCGCGACCACGTCATCGACGTGCGGATACTTGGGCAGCAACTCGTCCTTGATGCGCTTGACCGCATGGTCCAGCACGCCGGTGACGCACTGAACCGTGGTGGTGATCCCGAGAATATTGCGCGTGCCGACCGTGCCGTCGGCGTTGCGGTAACCCTCGAACGTGAAGCCTTCCAGCGGTGCCTGCGCCGCCGGCACTTCGGTGGACAGCGGCAAGCTGTCCAGCGGTGGCGCGGTGGGCATGCGCAGTTGATCTTCCTTGACCCAGCTGCCGCGCGGAATCGGCTGCAAGGCGTAACCGATGGTTTGCCCGTAACGAATCACCTGGCCGTCCTCGGGAATATCTTCCAGGGTGACCTTGTGGCTCTGTGGCACGAAATCCACGGTGACCAGGCCGTCCGGAAATTCGGTGCCGGCCGGCACGCCTTGGTCATTGACCACGATCACGACGTTGTCCCGCTCGTGCAGGCGGATGTAGCGCGGCGAGTCGGAATGTTCAATCAACTGCATGACGCCGCTCCTCAGGAATGCGCTTCAGATAATTTGCTGTTGGTTTCAGGACCGCTGACGGGCGGTTCTTTCAACACCACACGTTTGATCGGACCAACGATCACCAGGTAACTGAACACCGCGACCAGGGCGTTGCAACCGACAAACACCAGCGCCCATTTGAACGAACCGGTGGAGCTGATGATGTAGCCGATGACGATCGGGGTGGTGATCGACGCGATGTTGCCGAAGGTGTTGAACAAGCCACCGCTGAGACCGGCGATCTGTTTTGGCGAGGTGTCGGAGACCACGGCCCAACCCAGCGCGCCCACACCTTTGCCGAAGAACGCCAGGGCCATGAAGCCGACGACCATCCATTCCACGTCAACGTAGTTACAGGCCACGATGCTGCTGGAGACCAGCAAGCCAGCAATGATCGGCGCCTTGCGGGCAAACGTCAGCGAGTGACCTTTGCGCAGCAGGTAATCGGAAATCACCCCGCCAAGCACACCACCGATGAAGCCGCAGATCGCCGGCAACGAGGCAATGAAACCGGCCTTGAGGATGGTCATGCCGCGTTCCTGCACCAGGTACACCGGGAACCAGGTCAGGAAGAAGTAGGTGATGCCGTTGATGCAGTACTGGCCCAGATAGACGCCGAGCATCATGCGGTTGGTCAGCAACTGGCGGATATAGTCCCACTTCGGACCGTCGCCTTTTTTGCCTTTGCCTTTGTCCTGGTCCATGTCAACCATGCCGCCGTTGTCGGCGATGTGCTTGAACTCGGCGTCGTTGATCATCGGGTGCTGACGCGGGCTGTAGATCACCTTCAGCCAGATCCCCGAGAAGATGATGCCGATCACGCCCATGACGATGAACACGTGCTGCCAGCCGAAGCTGTAGACGATCCAGCCCATCAACGGCGCAAACAACACGGTGGCGAAGTATTGCGCCGAGTTGAAAATCGCCGACGCCGTACCGCGTTCAGCGGTTGGAAACCAGGCCGCCACGATGCGTGCGTTACCGGGGAAGGATGGCGCTTCGGCCAGGCCCACCAGGAAGCGCAGCATGAACAGCGCAACCACCGCGGTGGACATGCCGAACTCACCGACATAACCCTGCAGCACAGTGAACAGCGACCAGGTGAAGATGCTGAGCGCGTAGATTTTTTTCGAGCCGAAACGGTCCAGCAGCCAGCCACCGGGAATTTGCCCGGCCACGTAGGCCCAACCGAATGCGGAGAAGATGTAACCGAGAGTGACCGCGTCGATGCCGAGGTCTTTTTGCAGGCTGGAGCCTGCGATGGCGATGGTAGCCCGGTCGGCATAGTTGATCGTGGTCACCAGAAACAGCATGAGCAGGATCAAATAGCGGACGTGAGTCGGCTTGGTCGATTGCATTGTAGATGTACTCCCACTGATTATTTTTATGCGCGGGTGAAACTGTTGATCCCTGTAGCAGCTGTCGAGTGAAACGAGGCTGCGATCTTTGCTTTTAAAGATCAAAAGCTTGCAGCCTCGTTTCACTCGACAGCTGCTACAGGGAGTTGCGGTGTTCGGTTGAGCCGGACACCGCGGTGTATCAGGAACCGATATAAGAGGTCTTCACCACGGTGTAGAACTCTTGCGCATAGCGACCTTGCTCACGTGATCCATAGGATGAACCTTTACGCCCACCGAATGGAACGTGGTAATCCACGCCCGCGGTCGGCAGGTTGACCATCACCATCCCGGCCTGGGAGTGGCGCTTGAAGTGGTTGGCGTACTTCAACGACGTGGTGGCGATGCCCGCCGACAGACCGAACTCGGTGTCGTTGGCCATGGCCAGCGCGGCCTCGTAATCCGCTACGCGAACCACGTTGGCCACCGGGCCGAAGATCTCTTCGCGGCTGATACGCATCGCCGCTGTGCTGTCGGCAAAAAGGGTTGGCGCAAGGTAGTAGCCTTCGGTGTCGCAGGTCACCAGACCACCGCCGCTGACCAGACGCGCACCCTCGGACTGGCCGATGTCGATGTACTTCATGTCTTGTTCAAGCTGCGCTTGCGAGACCACCGGACCGATGTCGGTGCCGGTTTTCAACGCGTGACCGACCTTGATCGACTTCATACACTCGGCCACAGCTTCAACGAACTTGTCGTGAATCCCGGCGGTGACGATGAAGCGGCTCGAAGCAGTGCAACGCTGGCCGGTGGAGTAGAACGCGCTCTGTACCGACAGCTCGACCGCTTGCTTGAGATCGGCGTCGTCGAGAATGATCTGCGGGTTCTTGCCGCCCATTTCCAACTGAACCTTGGCCTGGCGCGACACGCAGCTGACCGCAATCTGACGACCAACGCCCACGGAACCGGTGAAGCTGATGCCGTCGACTTTCGGGCTCTGCACCAGCGCATCGCCCACCACACGACCGCTGCCCATCACCAGGTTGAACACGCCGGCCGGGAAGCCTGCGCGGGAGATGATTTCGGCCAGCGCCCAGGCGCAACCCGGCACCAGATCCGCCGGTTTCAGCACGACGCAGTTGCCGTAGGCCAGGGCCGGGGCGATTTTCCACGCAGGGATCGCGATCGGGAAGTTCCATGGCGTGATCAGACCGACCACGCCCAGCGCTTCGCGAGTCACTTCAACGTTCACGCCCGGACGCACCGATGGCAGATAGTCGCCGGACAGGCGCAGGCATTCGCCGGCGAAGAACTTGAAGATGTTGCCGGCGCGAGTCACTTCGCCGATGGCTTCGGGCAGGGTTTTGCCCTCTTCCCGAGCCAGCAAGGTGCCGAGTTCTTCGCGGCGGGCGAGGATTTCGCTGCCGACTTTATCCAGGGAATCGTGACGTGCCTGAATTCCGGAAGTCGACCACGCCGGGAACGCGGCGCGAGCGGCGTCGATGGCAGCGTGAACCTGAGCCAGATCAGCCTTGGCGTATTCGCCGATGGTGTCGGTCAATTCGGACGGGTTGATGTTGTTGCAGTATTCGCTACCCGCAACCCATTCACCGTTGATGTAGTTATCAAAACGCTTTGAATCAGCCACAGAGAATCTCCTCACGCAAAAGGCCGCTGATCACTCAGCGGCCTTGTTTAATCGGATGTGTTACTGCGCACCTTGCTTGTCGATCAGCGCAGCCAGAGCTTCGTACTCGTCTGGCAGCAGATCGGTCAGCGGCGCACGCACAGGACCTGCGTCATAGCCGGCAATTTTTGCCCCGGCCTTGACGATGCTCACCGCGTAGCCGGCTTTGCGGTTACGGATGTCCAGGTACGGCAGGAAGAAGTCGTCGATGATCTTGCCGACGGTGGCGTGATCTTCGCGGGCGATGGCGTGGTAGAAATCCATCGCGGTTTTCGGGATGAAGTTGAACACCGCCGAGGAGTAAACCGGTACGCCCAATGCCTTGTAGGCGGCGGCGTAGACTTCGGCGGTCGGCAAACCGCCCAGGTAGCTGAAGCGATCACCGAGGCGGCGACGGATCGACACCATCAACTCGATATCGCCCAGGCCATCCTTGTAGCCGATCAGGTTCGGGCAGCGCTCGGCCAGACGTTCCAGCAACGGCGCGGTCAGGCGGCAGACGTTACGGTTGTAAACCACCACACCGATTTTCACCGACTTGCACACGGCTTCAACGTGGGCGGCAACGCCGTCCTGGCTGGCTTCGGTCAGGTAGTGCGGCAGCAGCAACAGGCCTTTGGCGCCCAGACGCTCGGCTTCCTGTGCGTATTCGATGGCTTGACGAGTCGAACCGCCAACGCCGGCCAGAATCGGCACGCTGGTTTCGCAGGTGTCGACGGCAGTCTTGATGATTTCCGAATACTCGCTGGCCGCCAGAGAGAAGAACTCACCGGTGCCGCCCGCGGCGAACAATGCCGAGGCGCCGTATGGGGCCAGCCATTCGAGACGTTTGATGTAGCCCGCGCGATGGAAGTCGCCCTGAGCATTGAAATCGGTAACCGGGAAAGACAGCAGACCGGAAGAGAGGATGGACTTCAGTTCTTGTGGATTCATTATTCGAACACCCTGGATAGCGACGTATGTGTGAGAAAACCGTTCAGCCTTCGCCGAAGTTGTAGGTCATCGTACAACTTAAATAATTACCGTCAACTGCATTTCATCGCCAACCACAAAATTTGAGTCGGAAAGGTATTTTCTTGACGTAGGAAATTTCTCACCTATGATCCAGATGACTGTATATGCATACAGTCATTTTTTGATCGTACCGACGACATATCAAGGAGATAGAAATGTCAGGTCTACACGCACAACAGAAAGAAAAACCGAAACAGGTCATTGCCGAACTGGATGATCTTTTTACCGAGCATGGCATCTCTCTCATCGGGGATAACCAGCACCTGGTCTTGCAGATTGCTGATCATCAAAACTCTGCGCCTGCCCTTCCCGCACCTCTGCCCACAGCCTCCGGCAATGCCCTGAAAGGCAGGCCACAGCTGAGGTTCGAGGGTGGCGAACACACCGCCATCGGCGACAGTACGCTGCTGCGTTTCATCAAGGACGCACCGGCGATTCCCGCTTCGCAGGTGGAGCTGCATCTACCCAATGGGCTGGCGCTGACCTATGGCCAGGTCATTGCGCTGGGGGGTGATTTCTATGGCATTCCCGATCAACCGATCAGCGAAGGCGCGACGGCCGCCGACCGAATCCAGCGATTTACCAACGCCTTTGAGTCGCTGGCAGTGCTGCCTGCTTCTAACGCCGAGGCCAAACTGATCCTCGGCGTGATGCAAAAGGAAATCGCCGCGATCAAGCAAGCGATCAAGGACGGAAAACAACCCCACGAGGCCTATGACGCCCTCGGTGATACGTTGTCGGAAGAGTGGAACAAGATCACCGGCGGCGGCAGTTTTGTCTCGGCGCTGTTCCCGTTGGGGCGTTATCTGAAACTGGCCGCCAACAATGCTGACCACTTTGCCGAATGGGCATTGGCGGCCTACATCGCCGGGCACACCGCAGCGGTGCAACAAGCGGTGCGGGCCCACGCCAGCGGCGATGAAAAGCAGCTGGAACTGGCCTATGCGATGAACGCTTTTGCCGATCACTACCTGACCGACCTGTTTTCCGCCGGCCACCTGCGCGTGCCGCGCAAACAATTGGCGGCGGTGGTCACACCGAGCGATCTGGGTTCGTTGATCACGCGATTCATGCACGACGAAGACAGCAAATTCGGCCTCAACGTGCGCAATGGCAACGGCGATCAATGGCACGCGTATGGGGACAAGCGCTACTTCGACGCGATCGACAGCGTCAATCGCGCCCAGGTGAATCAGGCGGTTCAGGTGTCTGCGGATGAAGTGTTCGCGGCGTATCTCAGTGGAATCGCTCCGTCGGCCGCCAATTTCGGCGCCTTGAAAAAGCTGCCTGATCTGCAAGCCGTCCTGAACCTGGCGTCCAACTTCTCGCCGCTGTTCAGGGTCGAGGGCAACAAGGTGCTGCGACGCAAGGACGTCAACAACCTGAACGACACCGCCACCGTGGATGACTGGTGGGGCTGGAGCACTTACTTGCTGCTCAAGGATTACCAACCCACTGGCAACGTTGCCTGATAAGGAGATCGATGATGACTATCAAATTGAAACTGGAACTGGCTTCGGGGCAATCGCTGAAGGGGGCGCCGTTGGAGTTGTTGGCAATGGGAGTGCCGATTGCTCGGGCGGTGGTGGATGAGCATGGCCATGTGGCGTTCGATGCCAAGGCTGGGGTTTCTGAGTGGGCCGTGAGGGTGGATCGCTCAATTCTCAGGACCGACTGATTCCCCGTACCTGATCGTTCCCACGCTCTGCGTGGGAACGATCTATAACTTCCTACCCGCGCTGAGCTTCTGCCTCTTCATGCGCATGGCGCAGCCGCTCGCGACTGTTCGTCAGGTGCAACCGCATCGCCGCCCGCGCCGCATCCGAATCCTGACGCGCAATCGCGTCGTAAATCTCTTCGTGCTCACGACTCAGGCGATTCATGTAGTGCTGCTGATCGTCATGGGCCAGGCGCGCCGAGTTCAGGCGTGTACGCGGAATGATGCTGGTGCCCAGGTGGGTCATGATGTCGGTGAAATAGCGGTTGCCCGTCGCCAGGGCGATTTGCAGGTGGAACTGGAAGTCGGACGCCACGGCATCGCTGGCATGGGAAACACTTTCATTCAAAGCGTCCAGCGCAGCACGCATCAAGGCCAACTGCTCGGGGCTGCGGCGTTGTGCGGCGAGGCCGGCGGATTCCACTTCAAGGCTGATGCGCAGTTCCAGAATCGCCAGTACATCCCGTAGCGTGACCACGGTCGCCGGGTCGATACGGAAACCGCTCGGGCTTGGGGTGTCGAGCACGAAAGTGCCGATGCCGTGGCGGGTTTCAACCTGGCCGGCCGCCTGCAAACGGGAAATCGCTTCGCGCACCACGGTGCGGCTGACGCCATGGGCATCCATGATCGCCGACTCGGTGGGCAACTTGTCGCCACGCTTGAGGTGACCGTCGCGGATCTGCTCGGACAGCACCGTCACCAGCTCCTGAGCGAGGCTGCGGCGCTTGCGAGGGAGGCGGGGTGCGTCGATCGGGTTTTCCATGGTGAACGTCTTTCTCGAAGTTGCGGCTGAAACCGCATCATAGCTCAACGCGGTTGTACGATCACCGTCGGCAAACACTATCCCTGTGGGAGTGGGCTTCTGTGGCGAGGGGGCTTGCCCCCGTTCCAGTGCGCAGCACTGGCAAAATCTTGTAAGCATGCGAGATTTGGGGCTGCTTCGCGACCCAACGGGGGCAAGCCCCCTCGCCACAAAGGCTCCATCCAAAAGGAAGGCGGTGGTTTATGCGGTCACGGTCTGGTCCACCAGATGGCCATTCTCGATACGCACATGACGTGGATGGAACCGCTTCAGGCTGCTGCGGTGCCCGACGCTGACGATGCTCAATCCCGGAATCTCATCGATCAAGGTCTGATACAGCGACGCTTCGTCCTCCTCGTCCATCGCCGAGGTCGCTTCGTCCATGTACAGCCATTGCGGCGCGTAAAGCAGCGCACGAGCGAAGGCCAGACGTTGCTGCTCACCCGGCGACAACATGCGCTGCCAGTGATTGGCTTCGTCCAGACGGGCAACGAGGTGCGGCAAACGGCAGGCCTCCAGCACATGAACGTAGCGTTCCTGCGGATACGTATCGCCAGCCTGTGGGTAACTCAACGCCTCGCGCAGCGTGCCAATCGGCAGATACGGTTTTTGCGGCAGGAACAGATAACGCCCCGTCGGCAGACGAATGCTGCCATGGCCAGCCGGCCACAGATGCCCCATCGCCCGCAGCAAGGTCGACTTGCCGCTGCCGGAACGGCCACTGAGCATGACCCGCTCGCCCTCCTCCACGGTCATCTCGGCGTTGGTCAGCAGGTGACGACCATCCGCCAGATCGAGGCCGAGGTTGTGCACCTTCAAAGCCGAACCCGAATTCTGCACATCAATCGTCGGTGCGCGATTTTCGTTGTCAGTCATGGCCTGGCGGAAACTCAGCAGACGATCACAGGTAGCCCGCCATTCGGCGAGGTCCTGGTACGCCGTAATGAACCAGCTGAAGTTGTCCTGGACGTTAGCGAACGCCGAGTTGATTTGCATCAGCTCACCCAGCTCGATCTTGCCAGCGAAGTAACGCGGCGAGGCGACCATGAACGGGAAGATGACGGCGATCTGCTCATAACCGGAAGTAAAGAAGGTCAGGCGCTTGGACACCTTCATGATGTCCCAGAAGTTGTGCCAGACCATTCCAAAACGGCTGCTCAAGCGACGATTTTCATTCCGCTCGCCGTTGTACAGCGCAATGCTTTCGGCATTCTCGCGAACCCGCACCATGGAGAAACGCAGGTCGGCTTCGAAGCGTTGCTGGTTATTGTTGAGGCCGATCAGGCGGCGGCCAATCAAATGCGCCAGCCAACTGGCGACGGCGGCGTAGACCAGCGCGCACCAGAACATGTAACCGGGAATCGTGAAACCAAATACTTCGATACTGCCGGACACGCCCCACAGAATGATCGAGAACGAGACGAGGCTGACGATGTTGCGGATCAAACCGAGGCCCAGGAGCAAGGTGTTGGTGGTGAATTTATTGAGGTCTTCGGAAATGCGCTGGTCCGGGTTATCGGTGTAACCACCCTGCTCCAGCTGGTAGTAATTCTTGTTGTCGAGCCAGCGGGTGAAGTGCTTCTCGGTGAGCCAGGCCCGCCAGCGGATGGTCAGCATCTGGGTCAGATAGAGCCGATACACCGCGCCAAGAACCGCAACCGCCGCAATGCCGCAGAAATACAGGATCAACTGCCAGAACGCGGCATCGTCCTTCCTCTGCAGGGCATTGTAAAAATCCTTGTACCAGCTGTTGACCCACACCGAGATCGCCACGCTGAACAACGACAGCGCGATCACCGCGATCAGCAACGTCCAGGCCTTGCCCTTCTCTTCGCTGCGCCAGTAAGGCGTAGTCATTGCCCAGACTTTGCGAAAAAACTGCCCGCGCACAGCATCATTGACCGCGGAATATTCAGCGTTCTGATTCATGGATAAGGCTCGATAAAGAAAAGAACACACACGAACCGATCATAGAGGATCGGTTCGGTTTGTCGCGAGGTGCGGCCCGCATTCGTTCAGCGCAGGTTCAGCGACGAACGGGACGCTTCTGCAGTTTGCGCTGCAGCGTGCGGCGGTGCATGCCCAGGGCCCGGGCAGTGGCGGAGATGTTGCCTTCGTGTTCGGTCAGCACGCGCTGGATGTGTTCCCACTGCAGGCGATCCACCGACATCGGGTTTTCCGGCACCAGCGTGTCGAGGTCGGCATGTTCGGAAAGCAGCGCGGCCAGCACGTCATCGGCGTCCGCCGGTTTGCACAGGTAATTGCAGGCGCCGCGCTTGATCGCCTCGACGGCGGTGGCGATGCTCGAGTAACCGGTGAGGATCACCACGCGCATTTCCGGGTCCAGCTCAAGCAGCTTGGGCAACAGCACCAGGCCAGAATCGCCGTCCATTTTCAGGTCCAGCGCGGCGTAGTCCGGCAGGTCGGCCTGAGCGATGGTCAGGCCTTCTTCGGCGGAACCGGCGGTGCTGACGCGAAAGCCGCGGCGGGCCATGGCACGGGCCATCACCCGGGTAAAAGTTGCGTCGTCGTCTACCAGCAGCAAATGCGGCAGTTCTTCGCCTTCGCCTTCGACTTGGATCTCGTCACTCATGTTCGTCTCCTCGGGCGACACGGGGCAGGCGCAGCTCGGTGAGCGTGCCGCCTTCCTCATGACTGTAGAGTTTCACTGAGCCGCCGGCGCGTGTCACGCTGGCCTTGCTCAAAAACAGGCCCAGGCCGAAACCTTTGCCCTTGGTGGTAAAAAACGGCTTGCCGATCTGCTCGGCGATAGCCAGCGGCACACCGGCACCGTGGTCGCGGATGCTGATGGTCAGGTCTTCGGCATTCCAGTCCAGCGTCACTTGCAGCCCTTCGGGGCAAGCGTCGGCGGCATTGTTGAGCAAATTCAGCAGCGCCTGGGTCAGGTCCGGCGGCGGCGCCATGCGCGGCACGGGGCCTTGGCCCTGGCGCTGGAAGCGATAACTGGCTTCCGGGCGCATCAGGTGCCAGCGGTTCAGGGCTTCGTCGAGCCAATCGGTGACGTCCTGCATCTCCACGGCCAATCGACGATTGGCTTCGGCGGCGCGCACCAATTGCTGCAAGGTTTCCTTGCAGAGTTTGACCTGATCCTGGAGCACGCTCAGGTCCTCCTGCAACATCGGGTCGTGATGGTCCTGGCGCATTTCCTTGAGCAATACACTCATGGTCGCCAACGGCGTGCCCAATTCATGGGCGGCACCCGCAGCCTGGGTCGCGACGGCCAGCAATTGCTGATCGCGCAGGCCTTCCTCGCGACGGATGGCGCGCAATTCTTCCTGACGACGCAGCTCTTCAGCCATGCGTGCGGCGAAGAAAGTGATGACCGCCGCGGCCAGGGCGAAACTCAGCCACATCCCGTAAACCTGCAGGTTTTCCCGAGCGATCGGGAAGGTTTGCAGCGGATAGAAGCGCGCCAGCAGCAGGGTGTACATCGTCAACGCGATGCCGGACAGAATCACCGAATAACGCCACGGCAACGTCACCGCGGCAATGGTCAGCGGCACCAGGTAATAAGAGACGAAGGGGTTGGTCGAGCCGCCGGAGAAGTACAGCAAGGCACTGTGGATAAACAGGTCGCAGGCCAGTTGCACGGCGTATTCGAGTTCGGTAACCGGCCATGAGGTGCGCAGGCGAATGGCCGTGAATGCACACAGCAGCATCGAACAGCCGAGGGTCGCAGCCAGTTGGAACCAGGGCAGCGGCAGCAAGTCGAGCCAGTAGGCCAGGCCCACGGAACCGGCCTGAGCGGCCAACACCAATGTGCGGATGAACGTCAGCCGCCAAAGGTTCTGGCGAGTTGCGGAAGTGATTTGAACGGGGGCGAGCATGAGCTCTCCTGATGAGCGCTCCAGGCGGATCGCACGGAGTATAACCAAGCACGGGGGCTGGCAGGCAAAAGTGCGGCAAACGGCCACATGGCAGAAAGAGTTGTGGCGTCTATAAGACCGCTATCGCGAGCAGGCTCGCCCACATTGAAATGCGTCCCCTTGTGGGAGCGAGCCTGCTCGCGATTGGCTGCGAAGCAGTCCCCTGCGATCGATCTGTATAGAAGTTGTAACTGTGCGAACCGGATCATAAAAGCTAGAGTCTGATGGTTTCACGCAGGCCCGGACATTACCCCTGCGCATCGCCCAAGGAGCTTTCATGCACACATTCCGCCGCAGCGCCGCCCTTCTTGCCCTTAGCGCTGGCACTCTCGCCAGCCTGCCGGCCCTCGCCGCCGACGAGCTGCACTACAACCAGATCGCCCTGCGCGCCGAAGTCAGCCAGGAAGTGGCCCGCGACCTGATGATCGTGACGCTCTACACCGAAGAACAAAACACCGACCCGGCCAAACTCGCCGCTGACGTCAGCACCACCATGAACAAAGCACTGGCCCAGGCCAAGCAGGTCAAAGACATCACCCTGCGCCAGGGCAGCCGCAACAGCTACCCGATCTACGATACCAAGGGCCAGAAAATCACCGGTTGGCGCGAACGCGCCGAACTGCGCCTGGAAAGCTCCGACTTCGCTGCGCTGTCGAAACTGACCGGCGAATTGCTCACCGACCTGAAAATGGGTGGCATGGACTTCGCCATCGCCACCCCAACCCGCAAAGCCAGCGAAGATGCGCTGCTTAAAGAAGCCGTGACAGCCTTCAAGGCCCGCGCTCAATTGGCGACCGACGCGTTGGGCGGCAGCGGTTACAAAATCGTCAACCTGAACCTGAACAGCAACGGTTATCCACAACCGTACATGCGTGGGCCGATGATGATGAAGGCGGCGAGCATGGATTCGGCACCAGTGACGCCTGAGGTTGAGGCGGGCACCAGCCAGGTCAGCATGACGGCGGATGGTTCGATTGAAGTGTTGATGCCTTGATCAGCTAAACCCCGCACACAAAAACGGCGATCACCGAAGTGATCGCCTTTTTTTATGCAGGACCAAAAAGCCAGGGCACCACCCACAGATGTCCACTGGCAAACAGTAACGGAACAATCTGCCCCCACAGACACAACACTCCTTTAAACAACAAACACTTGGCCACCAAACAAGAACTCAATCCCATTCGCGTCATTCGCACCCGTCGTAATGGGTATAAATAAGTAACACCGCGCTCCAATCGAGTGCGCAAGACAGCCACGGCGCCCCGCCCAGGTGCGCCATATGCACCGTAAAAAACCTGCGCAAACGGTCAAATGCGCGTGAATTTATACAAATGCGACATTAAGGTACGTTCGTGCCACTGTTTAAGGCCCGTGGCCGCTCTGGATCTTGCATTGGGTATGGCCCCTGCATAAGTATCCGCAGGCACGACTCACGAGGTCGTCCTCTAATTCCAAAAATGACAACAAATCATGAGGCCACCATGCTTAAACACGCGGTCATTCCGTTTTTAGTCGGCGCAAGCTTATTAGCCAGCGCACCTTTCGCCCAAGCGGCGACTAACCTGGTGTTTTGCTCCGAAGGGAGCCCGGCCGGTTTTGATCCTGGTCAGTACACCACCGGAACCGACTTCGACGCCTCTGCAGAAACCATGTTCAACCGTCTGACTCAGTTCGAGCGCGGCGGCACCGCCGTTATTCCTGGTCTGGCGACCAAATGGGACATCTCCGATGATGGCCTGACTTACACCTTCCACCTGCGTGAAGGCGTCAAGTTCCACACCACCCCGTATTTCAAGCCGACTCGTGAGTTCAACGCCGACGACGTGCTGTTCACCTTTAATCGCATGATTAACAAGGATGATCCGTTCCGTAAGGCGTACCCAACCGAATTCCCGTACTTCACCGACATGGGGATGGACACCAACATCGCCAAGATCGATAAAGTCGACGACAAAACTGTCAAGTTCACCCTGAAGGAAGTCGACGCCGCGTTCATCCAGAACATGGCCATGAGTTTCGCGTCCGTCCAGTCCGCCGAATATGCCGCCCAACTGCTGAAAGAAGGCAAAGCCGCGGACATCAACCAGAAACCGGTCGGCACGGGTCCGTTCGTGTTCAAGAGCTACCAGAAAGACTCCAACATCCGCTACACCGGGAACAAGGACTACTGGCTGCCTGACGACGTCAAGATTGACAACCTGATCTTCGCCATCACCACCGACCCGTCGGTACGCATCCAGAAGCTGAAAAAGAACGAGTGCCAGATCACTCTGTTCCCACGTCCGGCCGACCTGAAGGCTCTTCAGGAAGACAAGACTCTGAAAGTGCCTAACCAGGCTGGTTTCAACCTGGGTTACATCGCCTACAACGTGATGCCAGTGCTCAAGGGCCGCACCGACGCCAACCCGCTGGCCGAGCTGAAGGTTCGTCAGGCGCTGGACATGGCAGTGAACAAGCAGCAGATCATCGACTCGGTTTACCAGGGTGCAGGTCAACTGGCGGTCAACGCCATGCCACCGACCCAGTGGTCCTACGACACCACCATCAAGGACGCCAAGTACGATCCTGAGAAAGCCAAGGAGCTGCTCAAGGAAGCGGGCGTCAAGGAAGGTACCCAGATCACTCTGTGGGCCATGCCGGTTCAGCGTCCATACAACCCGAACGCTAAATTGATGGCTGAAATGCTGCAATCCGACTGGGCGAAGATCGGCCTCAAGGTCAACATCGTCAGCTACGAATGGGGCGAGTACATCAAGCGTTCCAAGGGCGGTGAGAACCAGGCGATGCTGATCGGCTGGAGCGGTGACAATGGTGATCCGGACAACTGGCTGAACGTGCTGTTCGGCTGCGATTCGCTGCAAGGCAACAACTTCTCCAAGTGGTGCGACAAGAAGTTCGACGGCATCGTGAAAGAAGCCAAGCGCACGACCGATCAGTCCAAGCGCACCGAACTGTACAAACAGGCGCAACACGTCCTCAAAGATGCTGTTCCAATGACACCTATCGCTCACTCGACGGTGTTCCAACCCATGCGCGACAACGTGCAGGACTTCAAGATCAGCCCGTTTGGCTTGAACTCCTTCTACGGCGTCAGCATCAGCAAATAAGGATTTGCAACGGCGACGTTTTTGACGTCGCCGTTGTTTTATCTGCCGAGAAAGTAGGAAACAACCTACATCCAATTCCGCTGAGTATTACAGCAGCGGAGTCGGACGCGTCGCCATTTCCTACGAGTCTTTAGGACTCTACGCATTTACTGCCAGACCCGCGGCTCATACCGTCGGGCTCTGACCAGTTCATGCGTGGCCTCTCGGTTATTGCTGGATGTCATGGCTTGAGATCAGTGATACCTCCACCTCCCTGGACGAGGCGGCGGACCATTGAAAACACTTAGCGAAAGAGAAAAGGGAGCGTCATGCGCCATACCTTGGTTTTATCCGCATTGCTGGGCACCGGCCTGCTGGCCGTCACTTCCATCAGCCAGGCCGCCAATAACAGCCTGGTGTTCTGCTCCGAAGGCAGCCCCGCTGGCTTCGACACTGCGCAGTACACGACCGCGACCGATAACGACGCCGCCGAACCGTTGTACAACCGACTGGCAGAGTTCGAAAAAGGCGCCACCAACGTCGTACCTGGCCTGGCCACCCGCTGGGATATTTCCGAGGACGGCCTCAAGTACACTTTTCACCTGCGCGAAGGGGTGAAGTTTCATACAACCAAATACTTCACGCCGACCCGTGATTTCAACGCCGACGACGTGCTGTTCACGTTCAATCGCATGCTCGATCCGCAGCAACCTTTCCGTAAGGCTTATCCGACCGAGTTCCCGTATTTCAACGGAATGAGCCTGAACAAGAACATCGCCAAGGTCGAGAAGACCGGGCCGCTGACCGTGGTCATGACGCTCAACAGCGTGGACGCCGCGTTCATCCAGAACATCGCCATGAGCTTCGCCGCCATCCTGTCCGCCGAATACGCCGACAAACTGCTGGCCGACGGCAAGCCGAGCGACATCAACCAGAAGCCGATCGGCACCGGGCCGTTCGTGTTCAAGAGCTACCAGAAAGATTCCAACATCCGTTACACCGGCAACAAGCAGTACTGGGACCCGAGCCGGGTCAAACTCGAAAACCTGATTTTCGCCATCAACACCGACGCCTCGGTGCGGGTGCAGAAGCTCAAGGCCAACGAGTGCCAGATCACCCTGCACCCGCGCCCTGCCGACGTGACTGCGCTGAAGAACGACCCGGCACTCAAGCTCATCGAGAAGCCCGGTTTCAACCTCGGTTACATCGCCTACAACGTGCGCCACAAACCTTTCGACCAGCTCGAAGTGCGCCAGGCGCTGGACATGGCGGTGAACAAGCAAGGGATTCTCAACGCCGTCTATCAAGGTGCCGGTCAACTGGCGGTCAACGCCATGCCACCAACCCAATGGTCCTACGACGAGACCATTAAAGACGCCGCCTACAACCCGGAAAAAGCCAAGGAACTGCTCAAGGCTGCCGGCGTGAAGGAAGGCACGGAAATCACTTTATGGGCGATGCCCGTTCAGCGCCCTTACAACCCGAACGCCAAATTGATGGCCGAAATGCTCCAGGCTGACTGGGCGAAGATCGGACTCAAAGTGAAGATCGTCAGCTACGAATGGGGCGAGTACATCAAGCGCACCAAGAATGGCGAGCACGACGTCAGCCTGATCGGCTGGACCGGTGACAACGGGGACCCGGACAACTGGCTCGGCACGCTTTACAGCTGCGACGCCATTGGCGGCAACAACTACTCCATGTGGTGTGATCCGGCTTACGACAAGCTGATCAAGCAGGCCAAGGTCGTCACCGACCGCGACCAGCGCACCGTGCTCTACAAACAAGCGCAGCAGTACCTCAAGCAGCAGGTGCCGATTACGCCAGTCGCCCACTCGACGGTCAACCAGCCGTTGAGCGCCAAAATCGAAGGATTCAAGGTGAGTCCGTTCGGTCGTAACGTGTTCTCGGGCGTCAGCATAGAAAAGTAACCGATTAGCCAGAAACGCTGGGGGCGGATTCCGCCCTCACGCAAGCGCATTGCCGTAATTCGTCAATTCGGCCTACAGCAAACGTTTGCGATGCCTTGAATGAGTTCCAAACCAAATAGCCGCATCACCAAAAAAAGATCGGCATCAAAAAAAGAAAAGGAGCTTCACCCATGAAACTGAGCAGCACCGCGTTACTGGCCTTGGCCATCAGCAGCGTAACCGCCACGGCGTACGCAGAAACCCAAAGCCAGGCGTTCACCCCGGTTACCGTGAAAGAGAAAAGTGCCCAGAGTGAAGCCACTGGCTTCGTTGAAGGGCAATCGATCACCGGGAGCACGCGTAACTGGTATGCGAACGAGCAACTGAAGCGTGGTAGCAAGTTCAGCTACAACAAAAACGGTGCATTGGTCGACACCGACCGCCGCATCAACTGGGTCCAGGGCACAATCGTCAAGTACAACTCGGGCTTTACACAAGGCACTGTCGGTTTCAACACCGAAGTCGCGGCTTACAATGCCATCGCCCTGGATCGTGATCGCGAAGACTTGGCCTCGCGTTTCGGTGGTGTACCGGGTGACCGTGCAAAGCCTGGCTATAACCGTACTCTGACTAAAGAAGGTGGCGACGCCGTTGGCCAGTGGAGCAAACTGGGCCTGGCCAACGTCAAGGCCCGTTTCTCCAACACCACCCTGACCGCCGGTCGTCAGAACTTCAGCAGCCCGCAAGTGGACGTCATCGGTAACCGTCCACTGCCTTCGAGCTTCCAGGGTGTTTCCCTGCACAGCGAAGAGCTGGAAAACCTGACTTTTGACTTGGCCACCTTCGACCGCAACTCTCCACGAACTGAACAAAGCCAGCGTAAATTTCGCTCCGAATACGCTGACGAAATCATTGAAATCGATCACGTGAACACCGCTGGTATCACTTACCAGCCATTCGCCAGTCTGACCACCAGCCTGTGGGGCACCCAGGCCGAAGACATGTGGAACCAGTACTACTTCGGCGCCAGCCATGTACTGGGCGACAGCTCGGTTCTGAGCCTGACCACTGGCCTGAACTACTACAAGACCGTCGACGAAGGCAAAGCCGTACTGGGCGAGATCGACAACGACACCTACTCCCTGTCGCTCGGCCTGACTCACCAGGCCCACAGCCTGACCTTCTCCTACCAGGAAGTGAACGGTAACGAGTACTTCGACTACCTGCACGAAACCAACGGCATCTACCTGGCCAACTCCCTGCTGTCGGACTTCAACGGCCCGAACGAGAAGTCCTTCCAGATCGCCTACGGCCTGAACATGGCTGAATACGGCGTACCAGGCTTGAAATTCAACATTTACCAGGCTCGCGGCTGGGGCATCGACGGCACTCACAACAAAGGCGGCGCTTACGCCAGCGTGCAGACGATGGATGGCGAACACCATTACGAGTACGGCATCGGTAGTTCGTACGCCATTCAAAGCGGCCCACTCAAGGCCACTACTGTGCGCGCGACCTACACCGCTCACCGCGCCAGCGAAAACCAGTCTGATGGCAGCATCAACGAGTTCCGTCTCGTGACCACCATCCCGTTCAACATTCTGTAAATGCACCTGCCAAACGGCTGATTCAGTGACGAATCGGCCGTTTGGCTTTGTCCTTTTAACCGATTGCAGAGGGTTCTTTGATGAAAATGCTTCCCCTACGTGCGGCCATTGCAGCCGCGTTGCTGAGTGTCGCCGTCGGCGTCTCGGCCAAACCCCTGGTGGTCTGCACCGAAGCCAGCCCGGAAGGCTTCGACATGGTCCAGTACACGACTGCAGTCACCGCCGATGCGGTGGCCGAAACCATCTTCAATCGTCTGGCGGACTTCAAGCCCGGCACCACAGAAGTGATTCCAGCACTGGCCGATTCCTGGGACATCAGTGAAGACGGTCTGACCTACACGTTTCACCTGCGCAAAGGCGTCAAGTTCCACACCACCGACTACTTCAAGCCGACCCGCGACATGAACGCCGACGACGTGGTCTGGAGCTTCCAGCGTCAGCTGGACCCGAATCACCCGTGGCACAAACTGTCGAGCGTGGGCTTCCCGTACTTTGAAAGCATGGGCTTCAAGGAACTGCTCAAAAGTGTCGAGAAGATCGACGACAACACGGTCACCTTCACCCTGACCCGCCGCGAAGCGCCGTTCCTGGCCGACATCGCCATGGCCTTCTCCTCGATCTACTCCGCCGAATACGCCGACCAGTTGCTCAAGGCCAACAAGACCGGCGACCTGAACAACAAGCCTGTCGGCACCGGCCCGTTCGTTTTCCAGCGTTACGCCAAGGACGCTCAAGTCCGCTTCAAGGCCAACGCGGACTACTTCCGTGGCAAGCCACCGGCTGATTCGCTGATCCTGGCCATCGCCACCGACAACAACGTGCGCCTGCAAAAACTGAAAGCCAACGAATGCCAGATTGCGCTGTACCCCAAGCCAGATGACATTCCGAGCATCAAGAAAGACGCCAAACTGAGTGTCGATGAACTGAACGCGATGACCGTCTCGTACATCGCCATGAACACCTCGCACAAATACATGAGCGATGTGCGCGTACGCAAAGCTATCGACATCGCCTTCGACAAGGCCGCCTACGTCAACGCGCTGTTCGGCAAAGGCAATGCGACCGTGGCGGTCAATCCGTACCCGGACACCCTGCTGGGCTACAACCACGACCTGAAGAACCCACCGCGTGATCTGGACAAGGCCCGCGCCTTGCTCAAGGAAGCCGGCGTGCCGGATGGCACTACGTTTACCCTGTTCACCCGTAACGGCGGCGGTCCAACCAACCCGAACCCGATGCTCGGCGCGCAGATGATGCAGGCCGACCTGGCCAAGGTCGGGATCAAGATTGATATTCGCGTCATGGAGTGGGGCGAAATGCTCAAGCGCGCCAAAAATGGCGAACATGACATGGTGTCTGCCGGATGGGCGGGTGATAACGGCGACCCGGATAACTTCCTGACGCCTATGCTCAGTTGCGAGGCCGCCAAAAACGGCGAAAACTACGCACGCTGGTGTAACGAGAAGTTCCAGGCGCTGATCGATGAAGCCAGGGCTAAAGTAAACCCGGCCGAACGCGCAGCGCTCTATGAGCAAGCCCAGGTGATTTTCAATCAGGACCAGCCATGGATCAGCATGGCGCACACCCGTATGTTCACCGCAATGCGTAACAACGTAGAGGGCTATCACATTAGCCCGCTCACCACTAATAACTTCGCCACCACCCAGGTGAAGTAGATAAGAAAACTCCCGGCGCCCCTGATCCCAGGGGCGCCAGGCACGCCTAACCGGCTGATGAGGTACACCACACGATGTTTAGTTTTATTGCCCGCCGACTGGGGTTATTGATCCCCACGTTCTTCGGCATCACCTTGCTGACTTTCGCGTTGATTCGCATGATTCCAGGCGACCCCGTAGAAGTGATGATGGGCGAACGTCGGGTCGACCCCGAAATGCATGCCCAGGCAATGGAACGCCTTGGTCTGAACAAACCGCTGTATGCCCAATACCTGGACTACATCGGCAAGTTGGCCCACGGCGACCTTGGCGAATCCCTGCGTACTCGCGAAAGCGTCTGGACCGAGTTCAGCTCTCTATTCCCCGCGACCCTGGAACTGTCCATGGCCGCGCTGTTGTTCGCCGGCATCCTGGGCCTTCTGGCCGGGGTGATTGCGGCACTCAAGCGAGGATCCCTGTTCGACCATGGGGTGATGGGCATCTCCCTGGCGGGATACTCGATGCCGATCTTCTGGTGGGGCCTGATCCTGATCATGTTCTTCTCGGTGTCCCTGGGCTGGACCCCGGTTTCCGGGCGGATCGACCTGCTCTACGACATCGAGCCGCGCACCGGTTTCATGCTGATCGATACGCTGCTGGCCGATGACGTCGGGGCGTTCTTCGATGCCCTGCATCACCTGATCCTCCCGGCCATCGTGCTCGGCACCATCCCGCTGGCAGTGATCGCGCGGATGACCCGTTCTTCGATGCTCGAAGTGCTGCGTGAAGACTACATCCGTACCGCCCGCGCCAAAGGCCTGTCGCCATCGCGCGTGGTATTCGTTCACGGTTTGCGTAACGCGCTGATTCCGGTGCTGACCGTGGTCGGCCTGCAAGTCGGCACATTGCTGGCCGGTGCGGTCCTGACCGAAACCATTTTCTCCTGGCCCGGCATCGGCAAATGGCTGATCGAAGCCATTGGCGCACGGGACTATCCCGTGGTGCAGAACGGCATCCTGTTAATCGCCTGCCTGGTGATTCTGGTCAACTTCGTGGTGGACATCCTCTACGGCTTTGCCAACCCACGCATCCGTCATCAGCGCTGAGATCAAGACCATGACCACTCTCACTACACCGGTAGCAGTCGATCAAAGCCTGCTGTATCCGTCGCCCTACAAAGAATTCTGGCACGCGTTCTCCAGGAACAAAGGCGCCGTCGCCGGCCTGATGTTCATGCTGCTGGTGATCTTCTGCGCGATCTTCGCGCCGTGGGTTGCACCGCATGACCCGAGCGAGCAATACCGCGACTTCCTGCTGACCCCGCCGTCCTGGCTGGAAGGCGGGCAAATCCAGTTCCTGCTCGGCACCGACGAACTGGGTCGCGACCTGCTGTCGCGGCTGATCAACGGTTCGCGCCTGTCCCTGCTGATCGGCTTGTCGTCGGTGGTGATGTCGCTGATTCCGGGCATCCTCTTGGGTCTGTTCGCCGGGTTCTTCCCGCGCTTGCTCGGCCCGACCATCATGCGTCTGATGGACATCATGCTGGCCCTGCCGTCCCTGCTGCTGGCCGTGGCGATTGTCGCCATCCTCGGCCCTGGCCTGATCAACACCATTATTGCCATCGCCGTGGTTTCGTTGCCGTCCTATGTTCGCTTGACCCGCGCCGCGGTGATGGGCGAATTGAACCGCGACTACGTAACCGCCGCGCGCCTGGCCGGTGCCGGTCTGCCACGCCTGATGTTCGTCACCGTGCTGCCCAACTGCATGGCGCCGCTGATCGTTCAGGCTACCTTGAGTTTTTCTTCGGCAATTCTCGATGCCGCGGCACTGGGCTTCCTCGGCCTTGGCGTACAACCGCCAACCCCTGAGTGGGGCACCATGCTGGCTTCGGCTCGCGACTACATTGAACGCGCCTGGTGGGTCGTCAGTCTGCCTGGTTTGACCATTTTGCTCAGCGTGCTGGCAATCAACTTGATGGGCGACGGCCTGCGCGATGCGCTGGACCCGAAACTCAAGAACGCCGCCTGAGGAGATTCAAATGTCACTGTTAGAAATCAAGAATCTCAACGTTCGCTTCGGCGACGCCAACGCCGTTCCGGTGGTCGACGGCCTCGACATCACCGTGGACAAGGGCGAAGTGCTGGCCATCGTTGGCGAATCGGGTTCCGGCAAGTCCGTGACCATGATGGCGCTGATGGGCCTGATCGAACATCCGGGGATCGTCACCGCCGACGCCCTGAATTTCGACGGCAAGAACATGCTTAAGCTGAGCAACCGTCAGCGTCGGCAAATCGTCGGCAAAGACCTGGCAATGGTTTTCCAGGACCCGATGACCGCGCTGAATCCGAGCTACACCGTCGGTTTCCAGATCGAAGAAGTGCTGCGCCTGCACCTGAAAATGTCCCGCAAGGACGCCCGCAAGCGCGCCATCGAACTGCTGGAAAAAGTGGAGATCCCGGGCGCCGCCAGCCGTATGGACGCCTACCCGCATCAACTGTCCGGTGGTATGAGCCAACGTGTTGCCATCGCCATGGCGATTGCCGGCGAACCGAAACTGCTGATCGCCGACGAACCGACCACCGCGCTGGACGTAACGATTCAGGCGCAGATCATGGACCTGCTGCTGGCGTTGCAGAAAGAACAGAACATGGGCCTGGTGCTGATCACCCACGACCTCGCGGTCGTGGCCGAAACCGCTCAGCGCGTGTGCGTGATGTACGCCGGCCAAGCGGTCGAAGTGGGTCAGGTGCCTGAGCTGTTCGACATTCCGGCGCACCCGTACAGCGAAGCGCTGCTGAAGGCGATTCCGGAACACAGCCTGGGCGCCACCCGCCTGGCAACGTTGCCGGGCATCGTTCCCGGTCGTTACGACCGCCCGCAAGGTTGCCTGCTGTCGCCTCGTTGCCCGTACGTGCAAGACAACTGCCGCCAGCAACGTCCAACCCTTGACCCGAAAAGCAACAGCCTCGCCCGCTGCTTCTACCCGCTGAATCAGGAGGTGGCGTAATGGCCGTCGTACTTACCGCCCGCGACCTGACCCGTCACTACGAAGTGTCCCGCGGCCTGTTCAAAGGCCATGCAACCGTACGCGCCTTGAACGGTGTGTCGTTTGAGCTGGAAGCCGGCAAGACCCTCGCTGTCGTCGGCGAATCGGGCTGTGGCAAATCCACTCTCGCCCGCGCCCTGACGCTGATCGAAGAGCCATCCTCCGGCTCCTTGAAAATCGCCGGGCAGGAAGTCGCCGGCGCTGACAAGGCTCAACGCAAACAACTGCGCAAAGACGTGCAGATGGTGTTCCAGAGCCCGTACGCGTCGCTGAACCCACGGCAAAAGGTCGGTGACCAACTGGCCGAGCCATTGCTTATCAACACCAACCTGAGCGCCGCCGAACGTCGCGAGAAAGTGCAGGCGATGATGAAGCAGGTGGGCTTGCGACCTGAGCACTACCAGCGTTATCCGCACATGTTCTCCGGCGGTCAGCGCCAGCGGATCGCCCTGGCCCGCGCGATGATGCTGCAACCCAAAGTGCTGGTCGCGGATGAACCGACCTCGGCGCTGGACGTGTCCATTCAGGCACAGGTGCTGAACCTGTTCATGGACTTGCAGCAAGAGTTCAACACCGCCTACGTGTTCATCTCCCACAACCTGGCGGTGGTGCAGCACGTCGCCGATGACGTGATGGTGATGTACCTCGGTCGCCCGGTGGAAATGGGCCCGAAAAACGACATCTACGAGCGTCCTCTGCACCCGTACACCCAGGCGCTGCTGTCGGCCACCCCGACCATTCACCCGGACCCGAACAAGCCGAAAATCAAGATCGTCGGCGAGTTGCCTAATCCGTTGAACCCGCCGTCCGGCTGTGCTTTCCACAAGCGCTGCCCGTACGCGACCGAGCGTTGCAGCACTGAAGAGCCGGCCCTGCGCCTGCTCGATGGCCGCCAGGTAGCTTGCCACTACGCCGAGCAGTTCCTCGACGGCGCGGCATAAAAAACTGTACGAGCGAGCCGGCTCCCACCGGGATAGGTGAGCTGTTCACAAACCCCTTCTTCCTCGGCTGCGCGTCAGTCGGGTAGCAGGGGTTTTCTTTTGTCTGTCACTCAAGCCCCTTCAGCCTCATCGCTGTCCGGCTCGTCAGTGGTCGAGTCGTCATCGTCCGCGCTGCCGCCCTGCCCCTGATCCCCCGGCTCGGATTCGGACTTGGCGAGCATCAACTCACCCTGCCCGACCTGCCCACTCGAAGCCTGGGCGTCGTGTTTCTCGCACTCGGCCCAGACCGCCGAACTGCCGAGGGCCAGCATTACCAATACTTTCAACATCAATACAACGCGTAGCAATCTGTTCATAGCCGAATCCATCCATTTACAGGTGAAACCGCGGTGCCTCTCTGGCGCTGAGTCAAATCTAGTTCCGATTGATTCCGTGGACGCTAACTAATGGACGGAATACCCGTTGCCGGGGAGATTGGTTGTGAATAACGCCTATAACCAGATCAGCTAAGTGCAGCAGGCTCGCCGCGTAATGCTGGACGAACCTTTGGCGCCCCTGACAAGCGGGTCGCTTGATAAATCAGCGGTATGGACAGGACCGCCAGAGCCGCACTGGCCAGCCAGACGCTATGCCCACCGAAGTGACCATAGAGCTGCCCTCCAAGCGCAGGCGAAAGCAGTGCACTCGCACTCCAGCACATGAAGAAAAGACCAAAGTAATGCCCGCTTTTCCCTCCTTGCGCATGCTGCATGACCAGCACGTTCAGGGGCGGCATGAAAAGAGCTTCGCCCAGCGTCCAGATCACCGTCGACAGGCAGACATAAAGCACCCCGGAACCCAAGGGCAACATCCCGAGCCCGCAGGCCAATAACAGGCTCCCCGCCACCAGTTGCCGACGTACGCCCCATTGCTCACTCCAATGTGATAACGGTATTTGTAGCAGCACCACCAGCATCGCATTGAGTGCAAATTGCCACCCAATGACCTCGGTGCTCAACCGGTAATACTCGAGTAAATAATTGCCCAACATGCTGTAGACCGGGTCAAAGGCCAGGCCAAGCACGACAGCAGCCGCCAACAACCACAGGAACGGTTTGTTTCGATACGGTACGCATGAACCTGAAGCAATTTCAGGCACCTCATCCGGTATCAAGACCGGTCGATGAAACGTCGTCCGGACAAACCACAAAAACGCCACCAGCGTCAGGGCCGCACTGACAAAAAACACCCAGCGAAAGTCAGTCTGCGCCAGGATCCCACCCACCACTCCGGCGACAGCCATCCCCAGGTTTCTGGCAACGCGACTCAATGACTGCGCACGAACACGCTGCGCAACCTGGCAATACTCCATGATCAACCGCTGATGAAGGGTCCGAATCGCCCCATCGAGTACACCGCTGAACAGCAGCAACCCAGCCAGCAAAGGCACGTCAGTAACCAGCCCCAGCAAGACCAACACCCATGCCGAGACAAAAAACAGCGCCGCAGTGAGGCGCGCCGTGGAGAAATGATCACTCAGTAGTCCGCCGACCATTGACCCAATCAGCAAACCGGCACCGTACCCGGACAACAACCAGCCAACGGTTTCAATCGCGAGCCCCAGTTCCTGGCGCAGGTACAACGCCATGAACAGCTTGACCATGGTGCTCAAGCGATTGATGAACAACAGCGCCGCCAGCACCCAGGCCATTACGCAGAAATAGCCGTCCAGCCGCAGCAGGTGAGTAAGCCGACTGGTCATTCCATTGATCCCTTGTGCTCCTGCTCGTGGAAAGTGCTGCTTGTGAAGTGTGCCCTGTACGTTAGACGTCAGCGATTTGGTTGTCGCGGGTAAAAGTACCGAGAACAGAAAAACAGAGACAAGCTACGAAATCAGGAAAAAAGACCTACAGAAAAACCTTACTCGACAATCTGGCGCTGAATAAAATCCAGTTCCGATTGATTCGGTTCTCCAGATAGGACGCTAACGAAGGGACGGAATGCTCCTTGGTGGGGAGATGGGTTGTGAACAATGCCTATAACCAGATCAGCTAATTGAAGCAGGCTCGCCGCGCGCTGAGGGAAGAACCCTTCGAGGCCCCGATAAAACGAGTCGCCTGATAAATCAGCGGTAAGGCCAGCAACGCCAGAGCCGCGCTAGCGATCCAGACACTATGCCCGCCAAAATAACCATAGAGCTGGCCTCCAAGCGTCGGCGAAAGCAGCACGCTCGTGCTCCAGCACATGGCAAAAAGCCCAAAGTACTGCCCGCTCTTTCCCGCCTGTGCACGCTGCATGACCAGGACATTGAGGGTCGGCATGAAAAGAATTTCACCAAGCGTCCAAATCACCGTCGACAGGCAGACAAACAACACTCCGGTCCCCAGAGGCAGCATTCCAAGTCCGCAAGCCAACAAAAGACTGCCAGCCAGCAGTTGCCGTCGAGCCCCCCATCGCTCCCCCCAGTGAGAAAACGGAATTTGCAGCGTCACAACGAGCATCGCATTGAGTGCGAATTGCCACCCGATGAACTCAGTACCCAACCGATAGTAATCAAGTAGATAGTTACCCAACATGCTGTAGACCGGTTCAAAGGCCAGGCCCAGCAGCACAGAAGCCGCCAACAACCAAAGGAAAGGCTTGTCCCGATACGGTGTGCATAATCCCGAAACTGTATCCGTGCCCTCCTCCATCAAAAAAGCTTCGCGATGAAATGTCGACCGTACAAACCAGACCAAGGCCAGCACCGTCATCGCCGCACTGACAAAAAACACCCAGCGAAAATCAGTCTGCGCCAGGACACCACCCGCCACCCCGGCTACCGCCATCCCCAGGTTGCTCGCGACGCGGCTCAACGACTGCGCGCGAGCGCGTTGCTTAACTTCGCAATGCTCCATAAGCAAACGTTGATGAAGCGTACGAATCGCCCCGTCGAGAGCACCACTGAGTAGCAACAATCCGCCAAGCAAAGTCACATCAGTCACCAGCCCCAACAAGACCAGTATCCATGCAGAAACAAAAAACAACGCGGCCGTGAGCCGCGTCGTGGAGAAATGATCACTGAGCAGTCCGCCGACCATTGACCCTATCAGCAAGCCGGCCCCGTAACCGGATAACAACCAGCCAACCGTCTCAATCGAAAACCCCAGTTCCTGACGCAGGTACAGCGCCATGAACAGTTTGACCATGGCACTCAAGCGATTGATAAAGATCAACGTGGCAAGGACCCAGGCCATTGAACAGAAGTATCCAACCAGCCGAGTCATGTGGGTGAACCGACTAATCATGCCATTGGTCCAGATTAAGACTCACATGGCTGTGAATGCCTTTTGAAACGAAAGAAATGTCCGAGCGAATCTTATGATTTGCATCGTAAAAATACTGCGCTTGGAGCCGACCCTCAGCATCCAGACCAATCAGGGGGTTGTTGATCAGGAATTGTCGGGTTGAAGCACAAAGCGTTGGCGTTCGAATCAATATCCGCCATTGGCCAAACGCGTTATCCGGAACAAAGGCCTGAGCCCCAAAGCGTTTTTTGTACTGGAATGTTCCCTTACTCAAAAATGGCTCACAGCCCTGAAAGTCGACAGAATCAATGAAGGGTTGATTGGATGCCCATTCCAGAATCGCGTGATAAACAAAGTTCTGCGCCCCATTTTCCCGGCAAACCGCGGCACCACCCTTTACCCCGATCAACCGTGCATTCAAGGTACGCACCGATTTATCAATCTGGGAAACACTGCCCGCTACCCAATCATCATTCAAATGAACCCGAAACAATACTCCTCGTTTGAACAAATCCAGATAAGCCGCATCCTCCGGCACACTCCGAGCAAATGAACCGTAGCGAGCACTCATTGTCGGGATATGCATGGAGCGGTAGAAGGCGAAAAAATCTTCATCTTCAAGCGATACGTCGAAATCAAACCCTTGCCTGACAGCCTGAATACGACGTTTGCTTTCTCGATGGGAGATCTGACTCAGAACATGCTCCCAACCAGCAGAAACGTCGACTTTCTGGTGAATCCGGCTTACGCCCACAATATCGCCCTGCTGCTGGCATAGATGAACAACCTCTTCGGGAGCCATCAACACGCACATAGTGGTTCGGTTCCTCTTTATGAATATCTCAAGTTGATTCCACTCCAGAGTCCCTTCCCGCTCTACAGAGGAAGACTCGAAAAAACATTGATCCACGAAAGGAGCGATGTAGAGCAGCCCTTCTGCTACTCCGACATAAACAAGACTTGCAGGTCTTCCAGCTCTGGAATGTCCCCTGTAAACACGGAAGTGGCAGAGCGCTTCGCCAGGCATGGAAGGTCTCGCACTCATGACTTAGAGCACCTGCTGAGGATCTCCATCATCTCTTCAGCGCTGCTGATGAATGACAATCCCTCGGCTGGAATCGCTTCGTAGTCCTCCCGACAGTAGGAGCCCGAAGCATGAATGGTGCAACCGTCCATACCCTCTAGTAACTGTCGATCAATCGCATTCATGCAACCTGTCATCGCCATAACCAATGACCACTCTTTCAGGTCCCGTGGATCGGCTGGCAAACTGACTGGCGTATCGGCGAGCAACTGAACGCATTCGCTGTAACGCTGCATGCACTCATAAAGCGAAACGATTATTCCTGAGCCGCCATTGGCCCTGACGTGCCCAGTCATTTCTTCTGCAGTAGGCGGCAAGTGAGTATAAAAAGTGGGCTCTAGAACCTCATCGGGACTCCAGGTCGCAGCAGGAAAATGCGCAGACACTGTCTGCACCCACAACCCGTTTGGAGCTTGGGTATAGCTGGGTGCAGAAGCACCCTCGAAGTTTCCGTCAAGTAAGTGCAGCACCATATCGCTGGTAGCTAGATGTTGAACCAGTAAAAACGAAGGCATGGAAATTGGGGTCCTTTGACGTTTCAATACCTCCACACCTGAGCAATATCCCAAAAGACCGTATGCGCTAGAGACCGCATGCACATGTACGGTCCTGCGATCGGTGTCCCAGGCGTCGCCATATTCACAGTCAAAAAACGCCCGGACCTGGTCAGAAAACCGGTAATTCTCAAGCCGCAGGGAATGCCACAACTTCGAATCACCTAATGGACGGCGATTGAAAAGAGCCTTGAATTGCTGTCCGACAACCTTCACCGCTTCCGGCGACTCGGTATCAAGCACAAATACAGGGTTGAGTGCACGCAACCGAGGGTCGTCATAAAGTTCGGTTCTACGCAATTTCCCGGTCGTCTGGGCAGGCGTCAGCGTGACAATCCGCAATTGCTCGGGATGTGCCAACTTGGTCTTCAATGCACGCAGAACTGCATCACGCAGTGCAATCGCCTTGTTACCGGAGGATGGCGAAAACAACAGGATGCTTTCACCGGTTTCCTGAATATGCCGGATGGCACGTGCAACGATTAGTGTCGAGGCAAAGGTCTTTGTTGTTTGAGTATTTGCGTTCTGCCTCAGGTCGAGCAGACGCAACGGCACATCCCGGTAGCGGCCCATTTCAAAAAACTGCGCTGTGGCGACCGACAGGAAGGCCTGCATACGAGGATCCAGCTCAGGCAACCTCTATGAGGGTTCGAAAGCATCGTCGCTGCTGCTGACTTCGAAGCCGGGAGCACTGGCGACGATCAGATCGTAGTAGCGCTCGATAACCGGAATGGGCTCCTGAGGTCTCCGGGTTACCAGTGCACCTGTACCGCTTTTCATCACATCCATTTGTCCAGCGCTCCTGTTCGTGGATATTCGCTACTTGCGAATGTCTTTCGAACGCTAGACGTCAAGGATGCCCTTGTCTCTGGTCAAAACCTTGATAACTGAAAAGCAGACCCAAGCTACAAACCTCAGCGAAAACGCTTACAGAAACATCCCACGTGCGTCGTCTCGGGCCGGACCAGAGATAAAAACGGGCCCTCCGTGAGTTTCGGGTGACATCTCTTCGCTGAGTGATGTTTACGCACCGCAAGGAGTTTCACGCCCAGCCAACATCCGTCATCAGTGCCAGATTAATCTGGGGTTCGAGCTCGAAATCGGGGCAATAAAAAACCCCGCAGCTTTCGCAACGGGGTTTTGGATATCACCATCAGCGCTTAGTGATGCTCACGCGTCGCACGGAATTTCACGTCCGGCCAGCGCTCTTCCATCAACGCCAGGTTGACCCGCGTCGGAGCCAGGTAGGTCAGGTGACCGCCGCCGTCGATGGCAAGGTTTTCCACAGCCTTGACGCTGAACTCTTCGAGCTTCTTCTTATCGTCGCAATCGATCCAGCGCGCGGAATACACAGTGATCGGCTCGTAAGAGCACTCGACCTTGTATTCCTCTTTCAAGCGGCTGGCGACCACATCGAACTGCAGCACACCGACGGCGCCGAGGATGATGTCGTTGCTGCGCGTCGGGAAGAACACCTGAGTGGCGCCCTCTTCTGCCAATTGCTGCAGGCCCTGACGCAGTTGCTTGGATTTCAGCGGATCACGCAGACGTACGCGACGGAACAGTTCCGGGGCGAAGTGCGGGATACCGGTGAAGCCCAGGACTTCGCCTTCGGTGAAGGTGTCGCCGATCTGGATGGTGCCGTGGTTGTGCAAACCGATGATGTCGCCGGCAAACGCTTCTTCCAGTTGCTCACGCTCGGAGGAGAAGAAGGTCAGCGCGTCGCCGATCCGCACGTCTTTGCCGGTGCGCACGTGGCGCATCTTCATGCCTTTTTCGTACTTGCCGGAGCAGATCCGCATGAAGGCGATACGGTCGCGGTGTTTCGGGTCCATGTTCGCCTGGATCTTGAACACGAAGCCGGCGAATTTTTCTTCGACTGGCTCAACAGTTCGCTCGTTGGCGACACGGGCCAGCGGTTTCGGCGCCCAGTTGACCACGGCGTCGAGCACGTGATCGACACCGAAGTTGCCCAATGCAGTCCCGAAGAACACCGGGGTCAGTTGGCCGTCGAGGAATTCCTGTTGATTGAATTCGTGACAGGCGCCCTGCACCAGTTCCAGCTGATCGACGAAGCGATCGTACTCGTCGCCCAAGTGCGCGCGAGCCTCATCGGAGTCGAGCTTTTCGATGATTTTCACATCGGTGCGCTCGTGGCCGTGCCCGGCGGTGTACACGATGATGTAGTCGTCGGCGAGGTGATAGACGCCCTTGAAGTCGCGGTAGCAACCGATCGGCCAGGTGATCGGCGCGGCCTTGATCTTCAGGACCGCTTCGATTTCGTCGAGCAGTTCGATCGGGTCGCGGATGTCACGGTCGAGTTTGTTGATGAAGCTGACGATCGGCGTGTCACGCAGACGGCAGACGTCCATCAGCGCGATGGTGCGTGGCTCTACACCCTTACCGCCATCGAGGACCATCAATGCCGAGTCAACCGCTGTCAGGGTGCGGTAGGTGTCTTCGGAGAAGTCTTCGTGGCCCGGGGTGTCGAGCAGGTTGATCATGTGGTCGCGATACGGGAACTGCATGACCGACGTGGTAATGGAAATACCCCGTTGTTTTTCCATTTCCATCCAGTCGGAGGTGGCATGGCGGTCGGATTTTCGAGATTTCACCGTGCCCGCAATCGCAATCGCCTTGCCCATCAGCAAGAGCTTCTCGGTGATGGTGGTTTTACCGGCATCGGGGTGGGAAATAATGGCGAAAGTGCGGCGTTTCGCGACTTCGGCGGCCTGTTTGGTCATGGGAAATCGCCTGGCAGGTGATTCAAAAAAGGGCGGCGAGTATAGCGCAAACCGACCTCTACGGACCACCGTTCGCCCTGTCGCCAATGGCGAGCGATGGGCCGGAAGGGAGATCATGGGTGGCTAATTGCTGCTAAATATGGAACCTTTTAAAAGGTGCAGACGTCCACTCCCCTGTTACGGCACTCGTACCAGGGGCTGAAAAATCAGCAAGTTGGCCTGACGAGGCTGCGCTTATGGCTCGATCTCATGCGGTTTTATCAGCATGAAGAGCTGCTTCTCGCGAACGTTGTTTTCCCGGCAGCCAGGAATGGCATTGCCACACGGGACTGCGTCCGCCGACTGAAAAAAAGGAGTCCGCCTGTGGCTATTCGCTATGGCAAGGGGCTGATAGGAGGTGCGGTTGTCGTCGCCCTCCTGGCCCTGCTGGTCCACTGGATTGGCATCAACACGATCGAACAGTACCGCGACGATTTGTTGTTTTACCTGCAAGCCCATTTGATTCTCGTCCTCGCGTCCATGCTGGCCGCCCTTGTTGTGGGCATACCCGCTGGCATCTTCCTCAGCCGCCCGACCATGGTGGGCCGCGCTGAACGCTTCATGCAGATCTTCAACATCGGCAACACCGTGCCGCCTCTCGCCGTACTGGCCATCGCCCTGGGCATTCTCGGCATCGGCAGCGGCCCTGCGATTTTCGCCCTGTTCCTCGCCTCGCTGTTGCCGATTGTGCGCAACACCTATGAAGGCTTGAAAAACGTTCAGGGTTCGCTCAAGGAAGCAGCCGTCGGTATCGGCATGACACCGACTCAGGTGCTATGGCGGGTCGAACTGCCGAACGCCGTGCCGATCATCATCGGTGGCGTGCGTGTGGCGCTGGCGATCAACGTCGGTACCGCACCGCTGGCGTTCCTGATTGGCGCCAACAGTCTGGGCAGCCTGATTTTCCCTGGCATCGCCCTGAATAATCAGCCGCAACTGCTGCTCGGCGCGGCCTGCACCGCCCTGCTGGCCTTGCTGCTCGACGGCCTGGTGACACTCGCCAGCCGCCTCTGGCTCGAACGCGGCTTGCGCCCGTCTTAAGCCTCGGCAAAGGAATCCACATGAAAAAAACAAGCTTAATACTAGGCTGCGTCCTGCTGTTCGCAGGGTTTGCCCAAGCCGCTGAAAAACCGGTGATCCGCATCGGCGCCCGGGTGTTCACCGAACAAACCCTGCTGGCAGAAATCACCTCCCAGTACCTGCGCACCAAGGGTTACGACACCCAGGTGACTGGCGGTCTGGGCAGCAACCTGGCCCGCAGCGCCCACGAAAGTGGTCAGCTGGATCTGATGTGGGAATACACCGGCGTGTCGCTGGTGGCTTACAACCATGTCACCGACAAGCTCGACAGCGCTCAGTCCTACGCCCGGGTGAAAGAACTCGACGCGAAAAAAGGCCTGGTCTGGCTCACCCCGTCGAAGTTCAGCAACACCTACGCCCTGGCCCTGCCGGAAAACACCGCGAAGGCTTACCCGCAGATCAACACCATCAGCGAGCTGAACACGGTGCTGCAGGCTGAGGCGAAGACCAATCACCTCGTCGCCCTCGACACCGAGTTCGCCAACCGTTCCGACGGTCTGGACGGCATGGTCGACCTCTACAGCATGAACCTGACCCGCAAAAACATCCGGCAGATGGACGCCGGGCTGGTCTACACCGCCCTGCGCAACGGTCAGGTGTTTGCCGGTCTGGTCTACACCACGGACGGTCGCTTGAACGCCTTCAAGCTGAAACTGCTGGAAGACGACAAGCATTACTTCCCGGACTACACCGCTGCGCCGGTGGTACGCCAGGTCTACCTCGACGCCCATCCGAAACTCGCCGAAGAGCTCAAGCCGCTGGCCGAACTGTTCGACGACGCCACCATGCGTCAGCTCAACGCGCGGGTCGATGTCGATCACGAAAGCCCTTCATCCGTTGCTGCAGATTTCCTGCGCCAACATCCGCTCAACTAAGGAGGAAAAGACATGGAATTTCTGAACGCCTTTTCCCATCTCGACTGGCCGTTGGTCCTGCAATTGACCGGGCAGCACATCACCCTCGTCGGCATCGCCGTGACCCTCGCGATTCTGGTCGGCGTGCCGCTCGGCATCCTGATGACGCGCTTCCCGACCCTCGCCGGCCCCTTGCAGGCCAGCGCCACGGTGCTGCTGACGGTTCCGTCGATTGCCCTGTTCGGCCTGTTGCTGCCGTTCTACTCCAAATTCGGTCAGGGCCTGGGCCCGATGCCGGCGATCACCGCAGTATTTTTGTACTCGCTGCTGCCGATCATGCGTAACACCTACCTCGCCCTGACCGGCGTCGACCCCGGCATTCGCGAAGCCGCCCGCGGCATCGGCATGACCTTCGGCCAGCGCCTGCGCATGGTCGAACTGCCGATTGCGGTGCCGGTGATCCTCGCCGGTGTGCGCACCGCCGTGGTCATGAACATCGGTGTGATGACCATCGCCGCGACCATCGGTGCCGGTGGCCTCGGTGTACTTATCCTCGCTTCAATCAGCCGCAGCGACATGTCGATGCTGATCGTCGGCGCCGTGCTGGTCAGTCTCCTGGCCATCTTCGCCGACCTGCTTCTGCAATGGCTGCAACGCACGCTGACTCCAAAAGGACTGCTCAAATGATCGAACTTCAAAACCTCAGCAAGACCTTCCAAAGCAACGGCAAAGATGTGAAAGCCGTGGACTCGGTAAGCCTGACCGTCAATGAAGGCGAGATCTGTGTGTTCCTCGGGCCATCGGGTTGCGGCAAAAGCACCACGCTGAAAATGATCAATCGCCTGATCAAGCCGACCTCGGGCAAGATCCTGATCAACGGCGAAGACACCACTGACCTCGACGCCGTGACCTTGCGTCGCAACATCGGTTATGTGATCCAGCAGATCGGTCTGTTCCCGAACATGACCATCGAGGAAAACATCACCATCGTTCCGCGCCTGCTGGGCTGGGACAAACAGAAATGCCACGACCGCGCCCGCGAGTTGATGAGCATGATCAAGCTCGAACCCAAGCAGTACCTGAATCGCTACCCGCGTGAATTGTCCGGTGGCCAGCAGCAGCGGATCGGCGTGATTCGTGCCTTGGCAGCGGATGCGCCGCTGTTGTTGATGGACGAACCGTTCGGCGCGGTCGACCCGATCAACCGCGAGATGATCCAGAACGAATTCTTCGAAATGCAGCGTGCGCTGAACAAGACCGTGATCATGGTCAGCCACGACATCGATGAAGCAATCAAGCTGGGCGACAAGATCGCAATCTTCCGCGCCGGCAAACTGCTGCAAATCGATCACCCGGATACGCTGCTGGCGCATCCTGCTGATGACTTTGTCAGTAACTTCGTCGGCCAGGACAGCACCCTGAAGCGCCTGTTGCTGGTGAAAGCCGAAGACGCGGCGGACAACGCGCCGTCGGTGAGCCCGGAAACGCCGGTGGCTGAAACCCTGGAGCTGATGGACGAACTTGACCGTCGTTACGTGGTAGTCACCGATAGTGGGAACAAGGCGCTGGGTTATGTACGACGTCGCGACCTGCACCGTCAGACCGGTACTTGCGCGCAGTACTTGCGCGAATTCAACGCCACCGCCGCGTTCGACGAACATTTGCGCATCCTGCTGTCGCGCATGTACGAGTTCAACCGCTCGTGGTTGCCGGTGATGGATGCCGAGCGGGTGTTCCTCGGGGAAGTGACTCAGGAATCGATTGCCGAGTACTTGAGCTCCGGTAAATCCCGTGGCGGCAAGACCAGCATTGTTTCGCCGGCCGAGGCGGCTGTCGCCTGATCTGACCCTGTGGCGAGGGGGCTTGCCCCCGTTGGGCCGCGAAGCGGCCCTGAAACCAGAGAACGTAATTGTTCTGATATACCGAGTACTTTGGTTCAACGACTGCTGCGCAGCCGAACGGGGGCAAGCCCCCTCGCCACAAAGGCAATGTAAATCCCTCCAAAATTCCTCATTCAGGGAACATCACACTGTCATGCAGGTCGGTTACATCAGTAGCTGTGCGGGACCGCACGACGGAAGCGTGCAAAAACGCGACATTTTTTGTTGATCTCAAGCCCCTCACGCCCTAAAGTTCGCGCCGAACGTCCATGCTGGAAACGATCCATCCGGCTCAAGTACTGACGACGAGACAGCAAGGCCAAGGGAAAGCACCGCTTCCCATGGCCTTTTTGCTTTCGGCGACATGCCTTGGGAAGTAGGCGAACCAAAGTGGGGATACGGAGGACGTTCATTTGCACCCATTGTTAATTTCAGTTTGCCAGTAGGAGTTCCCAGCATGTCGATCAACGTCGAAGACTATTTCGCGCGCGATACCTTCAACAAAATGAAGGCCTTCGCCGACAAACAAGAAACCCCGTTCGTGGTGATCGATACCGCGATGATCAGCCAGGCCTATGACGACCTGCGCGCCGGTTTCGAATTCGCCAAGGTCTACTACGCGGTCAAGGCCAACCCGGCCGTCGAAATCATCGACCTGCTCAAGGAGAAAGGCTCGAACTTCGACATCGCCTCGATCTACGAGCTCGATAAAGTGATGAACCAGGGCGTCGGCCCGGATCGCATCAGCTACGGCAACACCATCAAGAAATCCAAAGACATCCGCTACTTCTACGAGAAGGGCGTGCGTCTGTATGCCACCGACTCCGAAGCCGACCTGCGCAACATCGCCAAGGCTGCACCGGGTTCGAAAGTCTACGTGCGCATCCTCACCGAAGGCTCGACCACCGCTGACTGGCCTCTGTCGCGCAAATTCGGCTGCCAGACCGACATGGCCATGGACCTGCTGATCCTCGCTCGTGACCTGGGCCTGGTGCCTTACGGCATCTCGTTCCACGTCGGCTCGCAACAGCGCGACATCAGCGTCTGGGACGCCGCGATCGCCAAGGTCAAAGTGATCTTCGAGCGTTTGAAAGAAGAAGACGGCATCGTTCTCAAGCTGATCAACATGGGCGGTGGCTTCCCGGCCAACTACATCACCCGCACCAACAGCCTGGAAACCTACGCGGAAGAAATCATCCGTTTCCTCAAGGAAGACTTCGGTGACGACCTGCCGGAAATCATCCTGGAGCCGGGCCGTTCGTTGATCGCCAACGCCGGTATCCTGGTCAGCGAAGTGGTGCTGGTCGCGCGTAAATCCCGTACCGCGGTAGAGCGATGGGTGTACACGGATGTGGGCAAATTCTCCGGCCTGATCGAAACCATGGACGAAGCCATCAAGTTCCCGATCTGGACCGAAAAGAAAGGCGAGATGGAAGAAGTGGTCATCGCCGGCCCGACCTGCGACAGCGCCGACATCATGTACGAGAACTACAAGTACGGCTTGCCGCTGAACCTGGCGATTGGTGATCGTTTGTACTGGTTGTCGACGGGTGCGTACACCACCAGTTATAGCGCAGTTGAATTCAATGGCTTCCCGCCGCTGAAGTCGTTTTACGTGTAAGCGCCTGACGAAAAAAAAGAATGCCCATGCTTCAACAGCATGGGCATTTTTTATGGGTTGAGTTTACCGGAAATCAGTATTAAATCTTCAGACATGTCTCTGACTTCAGAGAGACCTACTTCGGCAATACTGAATAACCCGTGACAGCGATCCACTGAGGAGCGAGGATGATTCGCTTGTAACTGACGTCGTGCGTGCTCAATCAACTGTACAAGTCGATAGCAAAAGTCGTTCAGATTGTCCACAGCGCCGGCAGTATTCCTTCTCATGCTCCGCAAGTTACTCAGATGAGTCCGAGCATATTCCACACGCTGCTCATGGGAGTAACTTCCCCCAGGATTGTATTGCATACCTGGCAAGCCGATTCGCCCCAAAGTGTAGTACGCTTCTATTTTGGAAACAGGCCCATCACAACTACACAAATCAATACTCAAGGATTCAATAAATCGGACAAAAATGCTGTGCAATGTTCCGCCGACTGTATTCACAGCCTGTTTGAATTGGGCTATTCCAGCCGCACATTGAGAAAGCCGTCGGTCCAACTCTCGCAGCAAACTAATCACATCGACTGCCGGAACGTTACTCCACGAAAGAGACTTGAAAATACTGAAGCGTGCGGGATCAATACCGCTAACCAACGCCCGTCCATTTATCAGTTTGGTCGTGTCTCGAAACTCGTCGATAAATCCCTGTGCATCCGCCAAAGCCTTGGCACACGACTGACCCAAAGAAGGAACGGCCACCTTTAAAGATTGCCATGCCAAATCGTTAGTCCTAGCCGCTTGCGCAAGCATGACGGCATTTGGCGGTGTAATCATACGGTGCCCTTGCCGCTGGAATGACTCGGAAAAACGCTGAATCTCCGTCAGTGTTACCGGCAGACTGCTTAAGAAATTGATATAGCTCTTCAATGCTATGAAGTTTTTCTCGTCTAACAAATAACCGTGCATTTGCAAGCACCTTAGTAATTTCAATGATACCGACGGAGTTGTCCACCGGCATCATTAATTCACACAAATAGAATCTAGATCTGTTCGGGTAAAAATTATTTGAGGGGAATAGATAACGGCTTGAGAAACTCAATAAACTTATCGGCTTCTGCAAAAAACGTATCAACTGGCACTACTGTAGACCCATGCCCAATGCTAGAACCAAACAGTGCAAAAGCATCGACAGCCGGCTCGTAGTGAGTCCTGTAAACGACGCAGTGCCCATCGATGTTATGGATCGCACCAATAAGCTTGATTTTACCCTCACACTGTGTGACCAGTTTTACTTGCTCTGCAATGGAAGCCCGCAAGACATCGATTTTCTCGCGTAACAACTTACTTTGCGCCAGCAGAAACAAAAAGGAAACATCCTTCACAATACCCTCAATTGTTTTCTTCAGTTGATCGATTGCCATCATGACGAGCTCAATTTCTGGCATGGTCATGTTGATAGACTTAAGTTTATCGATTGTCAAATTAACATCATTGCCAATAAGCTCAATGCCTTTACTTTCGATCAGCTTGACAGCTTTATCTACGCCGTTTTGAATCTCCTGCAACTCGCTCATCTGCAACATGAAGTCAGATTCCCGAGCCTTGGCATATTCGATATCTGCTTCGAGCTTTATGCCAAACCCAGTTGTTTGCGTCTTGTCAAAGAAAACATTGATATTATTTAGAGAACGCTGAATATCATACTGTGCGCTTTTTACCTGATCTGCAGTATCTGTCAGTAGTTTCATACGGTTAGCATTGATAGATTCAATGGCATCTTCATTCCCGCGAGCGGTTTCCCTCGCAAGCATTTTATCGAGCAAGACCATTTCATCAAAAGTGTCGTTGAGCCGGCGCAAGGCTGAATCAGAAGAACCTTGCAACTCCCGAGAAGCATTGAACACGTCGTCCACTCGCCGAGCGAATTGGTCAACGAGATCAGGGAGATAGTCAAATTGCTCGGACAACGTAACCGCAAGAGCGCTGCCCGCTCGCATCAGCTTTCTGGCGGATGACATCGCGCCAAGATCCAACGACGGATAGATTGAAAAAACCATGCTCCGCGTTGCCATACGCGAGCTTACGGCTTCGCCTTGATACTCCCTGTCTGCTTCCGAAAAGACTCGGGCCAATTCACCGGCACGCTCTTCAATTTTTACCCACGATGCAACGACTAGCTGAAACTTAACCATGAATTCATACAACTTCAGCGCATCAGTGATGGCTCCTACATTAGAAGCAGATTTTTTGACATAGTCAGCAATTACATTCCAGTTGTAACGTAAGTTATTCGTCGCCACCTCAGCATCGAGAGCTGCCACTTTGCAGTTCTGCAAATCATGCTCGACTCGCTTCAACGATCCAAGGGTTACGTTTTTGCTATTCAGGGTCTGAATATCCTGCTCCTGAAGTTTATTCAGTCGATTTCTTTCCGCTCGGATATTTTCGGCCTCTACGCCCAGATAGATTGCCATCCCGAGACCAAAAATATTCATCGCCGCAGCAGACCCGAGCGACTTCTCCACTAACGCCTTGTACTCGAGATTCATTCGCTCGATATCGGCTGCACGGTCAGTGATTCGCTTGTTAAGCGCATCAATCTCCCCAGGGTATTTATTGTTATTTATAAACTCTAGACGACGGCCGATTGCCGGGATCACTTTGTTTTCGAGAGTATTGCCGAAGGTATCAAGTTTCGTTTTTATCTCGCTGGTTCTCTCCAGATATTGACCAATATCATCAGTAATGGTGTGAAGTACAGACTGAAGATTAAGCACAGTATCAGGGTCCAACTTAATACCAGGAAACACCCCTTCCCATTCATATTCGACTTGCTTTAGATCTTCATACGTCTTGATCTTATACTTCTTTATCAGATCGGTGGCTTCGTCGCTGTCATAGAAGCGCTCCATCTGACGACCCCAGATACGCATCACAGCACCAAACATTTCAAGATCGGTAGAAGTCATCATAATTTTCTCACGTAGATCGCTCCATGTTTCTGCGTGATCACGAATCATCTGAAAAGTGCTTAAAAAATCATTAGGCCTTAGACCTGTACCACCATCTTCTCCAACCCCATAGCGTAGGTAATCAGTAACAGTGGGGAGCGTAGTTGGAAAACTAAACGCGATTGATACGTATTTTTTTATACTGATGATTTCGTTTTTTGTCAGCACAAGACCGGTACTGCGCACTACGCTATCCGAGCCTGCAACCGAAGACACTAGCAACAGCCTCGGAACTTCAGCCGCAAATTCTGCCAACTGTTCATAACTCGCACCCACCAGTGCCTCTTCCCACAACTTTCCATTATTCATAATTCATTCCATTGAGTAGTATTTCGCACCCAGCTTCATTGCCGAGACGGGATCATTAATGCCTAACTTAGCCAGGCAGAACCTAGACTAGATGCACCGCTGCCAAACTGTCAAAAAAAATACAAATCCGTGTATTAAAAAACAATAACAACATGCCCTTACAACACTTCATAAAAATGCAAGAAGCCTTGTCGCTTTCGCTTCAAGAGCAATCGATCAACAATAAAAGATCAAAACTACCGGTCATTACTCAGACCCGCTACTTCATGCTGTTAGTTTTTCAGCTTGCTGTAAATAAGCATCCCCAAGGGAGGACATTCCTGCTTCATACAAGATTTTCGCCGCCGTGTGCAGGAAGTTGCAGTGCCCCGAATACATGGCTTCATGCAACCAAGCCAATCCGCTATCCAACTGCCCTCGTTCTGTCAGGCAAGTGCCGTAACTGAACTGCCCACGAAAATCACCGCCCAGCGCCGAACGTCGATACCAATCAAACGCCGCCACAGGATCAGCAGGACAATAATGGCCTTGCTCCAGATATCGTCCCAGCAGGTTCATCGATTTCGCATGGCCCAATTCAGCTGCTTGCCGATACAGACTCAGCGCTTGCAACTGATCCTCGATAACCCCCCGCCCGGTCGCCAGCAGATTGGCGTAGTTGTACATCGCCCAATCCAGCCCTGCTTCGGCAGCCTGGCGATAATGCCCCGCAGCAATCGAAGCATCGGCCACGCAACCCCAACCATGCTCATGACAACGCCCGAGCATGTTGCGCGCCATCAAGTGCCCGCCCTGGGCGGCGATCTCGAACCAGCGCAAGGCCAGCGGCTGATCCTGCTCGATGCCCTGCCCATCCAGAAGAATCTGCCCGAGCAAGGCCTGGGCATCGAGTACACCTTCGCGGGCGGCGATCAGAATCGCCTGTGCCGCGCGCGCCGGGCTTTCCTCGAGCATGGCTTTAAGACGGTCACCGTCGAGGACTTCCTCGCGGCGCAGTTGATAACTCATACCTCGACCCAGCGACGCAACAGGTTGTGATACGTGCCGGTGAGGCGAATCAGCGAAGGGTGGTCGGGCATGTCTTGGGTCAGTTGCTGGATCGCCCCATCCATCTCGAACAGCAAGGCACGCTGGCTGTCTTCGCGGATCAGGCTTTGGGTCCAGAAGAACGAAGCGTAGCGAGTGCCGCGTGTCACGGCGTTGACTTTGTGCAGGCTGGTGCCGGGGTACAGAACCATGTCGCCGGCCGGCAACTTCACCCGTTGGGTGCCGTAGGTGTCCTGGATTTCCAGTTCGCCGCCGTCGTAGTCGTCCGGTTCGCTGAAGAACAGGGTGGCCGACAAATCGGTGCGCACCCGCTCGATGCTGCCCTTGGGCTGGCGCACGGCATTGTCGATGTGAAAGTCGAAACTGCCGCCCGCCGTGTAACAGTTCAGCAACGGAGGAAAGACCTTGTGCGGTAACGCGGCGGACATGAACAGCGGATTTTTCCACAGCCGTTCCAGCATCGCCGCGCCGATTTCCTTGGCCAGCGGATGACCTTCCGGCAATTGCAGATTGTGCTTGGCCTTGGCCGACTGGTAGCCGGCGGTGATTTTGCCGTCGGCCCAATCTGCCTGTTCCAGAGCCTCGCGAATGCGCTGCACTTCTTCTTTCGCGAACACGCCGGGAATGTGCAGCAGCATGGGATGACACCTGAAGGCAAAGGGGTGCCAATGGTATTGATTCTTATTGCCCGTGTAAAACACCGTGACGAACGAGACAGCAAAAACCGTAAGGGTAAATTGTAAAGAATGTAAATTTGTCGCGAATAGTAACGTTTCGCAATTGATACAAATAACTGTTTACCCTATATTCCGCGGCCTCAAATCCTTGGGGAGGGGAATTCTCATGTCACGCCAACAATCACAATTACCGGTCAGTTCACCGCGTTTGCTCGCGTCTGCAATTGGCGTGGCGATCACTGCCGGCTCTGCGGGCCATATGGCTTTCGCGGCTGAAAAGACTGACGAAAAAGCACCGGGCAACGTGATTTCCCTGGGCGCTACCGCTATCAACGGTGAAGCCCAGGACGAGACCTCCTACAAGACCGATACCTCGGCCAACAAGAAATACACCGCGCCGCTGCGTGAAACGCCGAAAACCGTCACAGTGATTCCGCAGCAAGTGATTCGCGACACGGGCGCCACCAGTCTGGTCGATGCGCTGCGTACCACACCGGGTATCACGTTCGGTGCCGGTGAAGGCGGCAACCCGGCCGGCGATCGCCCGATCATTCGCGGCTTCAACGCAGAAAGCGATGTGTTCATCGACGGCATGCGCGACCCGGCCTCCCAGAGCCGCGAGATCTTCAACGTTGAATCGATCGAAGTCAGCAAAGGTCCGGGATCAGCCTTCACCGGCGCCGGTTCCACCGGTGGCAGCCTGAACCTGGTGAGCAAGACCGCCAAGCTCGGTAATGCCTACAACGGCGGCTTCACCTGGGGCTCGGACCAGACCAAGCGCACCACCCTCGACCTGAACCAGCAGTTGACCGACACCTCGGCCTTTCGTCTGAACCTGATGAAACACGAAGCCAACGTCGCCGGCCGTGATGCCGTGGACGTCAGCCGTTGGGGCGTGGCACCGTCCTTCGCGTTCGGCCTGGGTACCGACACCCGCCTGACCGTCGGTTACTACCACGTCGAAACCGACGACATGCCCGACTACGGCCTGCCGTTGACCTTGAGCCCCAACCGCAGCAAGTACAACGTCGATAAACCTGTGCATGTCGATCGCGACAACTTCTACGGCCTCACCGGGCGCGACTATCGCCAGACCAGCAATGACAGCGGCACCATCGAGATCGAACACGATCTGAACGATAACCTGACCGTGTCGAACAGCTTCCGCATGTCCCGTTCCACGCTCGATTACATCGTCACCAACCCGGACGACAGCAAGGGCAACGCGGCACTGGGCAGCGTGTATCGCGGCGCGAAAAGTCGTAACTCGACGTCCAGCGGCTGGATCAACCAGACCGACCTGAGTGCAAAATTCAACACCGGCGCCATCGAGCACAGTCTGGTGACCGGCCTTGAGTTTTCCTATCAGGACACCCACAACCGCCCGTACATCCTGACCTCGACCGCCAGCGGCACCCGCTGCAACCGTGCCCTGTTCAACTCCGGCGACTGCACCAGCCTGCAGAACCCGACGCCAGGGGATCACTGGAACGGCTCGATCACCGACAGCGCCGCGTTCACCGACACCGACACCAAAACCGCTGCGGCCTACGTGTTCGACACGCTGAAGTTCAACGAACAATGGTCCCTGAACCTGGGCCTGCGTTACGACAACTATCAGGTCAAATCCAGCGGCCACGCCAACGCCAGCAGCACCGTGCCAGCGAACGATTTCTCCCGTGAGAACACCAGCGACCTGGTCAACTACCAGATCGGCGTGGTCTACAACCCGTTGCCTAACGGCAGCATCTACGCGGCCTACTCCACCTCCAGCAACCCGTCCGGTGAAACCAGCGGCAACGGTGGCCTGGAACTGGCGGCGAACAACAGTGATCTGGACCCGGAAAAGAACCGCAACTACGAGATCGGTACCAAGTGGGACTTCTTTGGTGACGACCTGTCGCTGACCGCCGCACTGTTCCGCACCGAGAAAACCAATGCGCGGATGAACGATCCGGATGGCGCCACCACGCAAGTGCTGGACGGCGAGCAGCGGGTAAATGGCGTGGAGCTGAGCTACAGCGGCAAACTGACCCGTAACTGGAGAGTCTTCGGCGGCTACACCTACATGGAAAGCGAAGTGGTCAAAACCACCCTCGCCGCCGATGAAGGCAACCACATGCCAAGCACCCCACGGAACAACTTCACGTTCTGGTCGACCTACGACCTGGTGCCGGACAAGTTGACCGTCGGCGCTGGCGCCACGTTCGTCGACTCGCAGTTCGGCAACATCGCCAACTCGGTGGAGATCCCGTCCTACTGGCGCTACGACGCAATGGCCAGCTATGCGCTGACCAAGAACGTCGACCTGCAACTCAACGTGCAGAACCTGACCGACAAACGTTACTTCGACCAAGTGTTCCAGACGCACTACGCCCACGTGGCGGCGGGTCGCACTGCCCTGCTGAGCGCCAACTTCCACTTCTGATCCTGTGGGAGCGAGCCTGCTCGCGATGACGCCGGCACATTCAACATTGATGTTGGCTGACGCACCGCCATCGCGAGCAAGCTGTGCTCCTACATGCGTGCGGATGGAAGCTGAAATCAGGGAAGGCCCCGTTCATCCAGGTGAACGGGGCTTTTGTGCGCAAGAAAGAATCTTTCTCGACAACCCACGGCATAATGCGCGCCGTGATCATATTTTCGAACGAACAAGGCGAGTGACGTGTTGAAGAAAACCCTGTTCCAGTTGCACTGGTTTTTCGGCATCAGCGCCGGACTGGTCCTGGCCCTGATGGGCATCACCGGGGCGACGGTATCGTTTCAGGATGAAATCCTGCGCGCGCTGAACCCTTCTGTGTTGCAGGTCGAAAAGCAGGTCGCCGGCGTCCTGCCGCCCGCCGAACTGGTGGAAAAAATCGAAGGCGCCTCGGGCAAGAAAGTCTCGATGCTCTGGGTCGAGACCGACAGCGGCAACGCCGCGCGCGTGATCTTTACCCCGCCACCGGGCGAACGACGTGGGCAGATGCGCTACTTCGACCCGTACACCGCCGAGTTCATGGGCGACGCCACTGGCCAGGATTTCTTCGGCCTGATGCTGCAACTGCACCGCTTCCTCGCCATGGGCGATACCGGTCGGCAAATCACCGGCGCATGCACGCTGATTCTCGTGTTCTTCTGCCTGTCCGGTCTGTACCTGCGCTGGCCGCGGCAGTGGAAAAGCTGGCGTGCCTGGCTGACCCTCGACTGGAAGAAAAAAGGCCGCAGCTTCAACTGGGATCTGCACTCGGTGGCCGGTACCTGGTGCCTGGTGTTTTACCTCCTGGCCGCACTCACCGGTTTGTCCTGGTCCTATGAGTGGTACAACAAGGGTCTGACCCGACTGCTTTCCGACTCGCCGCAGAACGAGCGCGCCCGCAGCGGTCGCGGTCCTGCGCCAAGCGGCCCGGCGCCTACCGCCGATTACGCCGCGATGTGGAGCAGCATCTACAGCGCTGCCGGCCCGGCACTAAGCGCCTACAACATCCGCATGCCGCCCGTGGCCGGAAAACCCGCCACCGTGTTCTATCTGTTGAACAGCTCGCCCCACGATCGCGCGCTGAACCAGATCACGATGGACCCGGCGACCGGTATCGTCGCGCGGCATGATCGCTACAGTGACAAGAGCCTCAAGGCGCAACTGCTGACCAGCATTTACGCGCTGCACGTCGGCAGCTATTTCGGAATCATCGGGCGGATCATCCTGACGATCAGCTCGCTGACGATGCCGCTGTTTTTCATCACGGGCTGGTTGTTGTACCTCGATCGCCGGCGCAAGAAAAAGCAGATCAAGGATGCCCGCAACGGCCTCGCGCAACCGGGTAGCGACACGCCGGCATGGCTGATCGGCTTCGCCAGCCAGAGCGGCTTTGCCGAGCAACTGGCATGGCAGACCGCCGGGCAATTGCAGGCTGCGGGCCTGCCGGTGAAGGTGCAGCCGCTGGCGGACGTCAGCGAGCAAGACTTGCGTGATTCCAGCAATGCGTTGTTCGTCGTCAGCACCTTCGGCGACGGCGAAGCGCCGGACAGCGCCCGAGGGTTCGAGCGCAAAGTGCTGGGGCGGACGTTGAGTCTGGAAAGCCTGAACTACGCCGTGCTCGGCCTCGGTGATCGGCAGTATCAGCACTTCTGCGGATTCGCCCGACGCTTGCACTCTTGGCTTGGCGAGCACGGCGGCAAGACTCTGTTCGCACCGGTGGAGGTCGACAGCGGCGACCCTTACGCCTTGCGTCACTGGCAGCAGCAACTGGGCTTGCTGACCGGGCAGGCGCCCGTGGACACCTGGCAAGCGCCAAGCTATGACAACTGGACCCTGACCCGCCGTGAATTGCTCAACCCTGACAGCAGCGGTTCGGGCGTTTACCTGCTGGGTCTCACCGCCCCCAGCACCAGCAGCTGGCTGGCCGGTGACCTGGTGGAAGTGTTGCCGCGCAATTGTCCGTGGGCGATCGAACATTTCCTCGATGGCCTGGGCATTGACGGTCGGGCGATGGTTGCGCTCGATGGCCTGTCGCAATCGCTGGAACAAGCCCTCGCCAGTCGACAACTGCCGGAAAACAGGGCTCATCTGGTCGGCCTGCATGCGCAGGCGCTGGTGGACGCGCTGGTGCCCCTGGCCATGCGCGAATATTCCATCGCCTCGATCGCCGCCGATGGCATCCTCGAACTGATCGTGCGCCAGGAACTGCACCCCGACGGCAGCGTGGGCGTCGGCTCCGGCTGGCTGACCGAACACGCCCCGGTGGGCGGCACCATCAGTTTGCGTGTGCGGCGCAATAGCGGTTTCCACCTGCCGGTCGAACCGGTGCCGATGATCCTGCTGGGCAATGGCACCGGCCTGGCCGGGCTGCGCAGTTTGCTCAAGGCGCGGATCGCCGATGGCCAGCAACGTCATTGGCTGTTGTTCGGCGAACGCAATCGCGAGCATGACTACCTGTGTCGCGATGAGCTTGAGGAGTGGTTGATTTCGGGGGATCTGGAGCGGCTGGACCTGGCGTTCTCGCGGGATCAGGCCGAGAAGATCTACGTGCAGGATCGACTGCGCGAGTCGGCGGGCGAGCTGAAAAAATGGCTGGCCGAGGGTGCGGTCATCTACATCTGCGGCAGCCTGCAAGGGATGGCTTCAGGCGTGGATCACGTACTCAACGAAATACTCGGAATTGCAGAGGTCGACCGGTTGATTGAGCAAGGTCGGTATCGCCGCGACGTCTACTGAAAGAGCCCCTCACCCTAGCCCTCTCCCAGAGGGAGAGGGGACTGACCGAGGTGTCTCACGTAATACATCGACCTGAAAAATCGAGTCGAACTCAGGTTTGGATACGCTGAAGATCGGCTCCCTTTCCCCCTCTCCCCCGTGGGGAGAGGGCTGGGGTGAGGGGTGGTTCTACAGGCAAACGACAAAACCTCGGCTACAGTAAAACCTCCATCCCCCTTCACACGGACGTGAAGCATGCCTATCCGCCCCTCCTCCAACCAACGCCAATTCGCCCGCCATCTGCGCGCCAACCAAACCGACTGCGAACTCCTCCTCTGGCAAAGACTCCGCGCCCGGCAAATCGCCAATCTGAAATTTCGTCGGCAGTTTCCATGCCCGCCGTACTTCCTGGATTTTTATTGCGTGGAACTGAAGTTGGCCATCGAACTGGATGGTGGTCAGCATTACGAGACGGCGGCAAAAATACATGACCAGCGTCGAACGCTTTACCTTAAGCAGCAAGGTATTGAGGTTGTGCGGTTTAGCAATCTAGAGGTAATTGAGCGGATGAGTGAAGTGCTTGAGCAGATCCTGAAGATTGCGGCGAATCGAACATCGCCCCCTCACCCTAGCCCTCTCCCAGAGGGAGAGGGGACTGACCGTAGGTTTCTTGAGAAATTCTGCGACCTGAAACAGCTTCGTTGAATCCATAATCAACTCGAACATTCAGGTCGATGTATAGCGCAAGACACCGCGGTCGGCCCCCTCTCCCCCGTGGGGAGAGGGCTGGGGTGAGGGGTGGGTCTGTCAGACTGGTTGCAATCGTTGCTCAAACACCCCAACCCCATCCAGATCCCGCAACACCACACTCATCTCCCCCGTCTGCCCATCAATATTCACCTCACCAAAAAACTGAAACCCGGCAAACGGCGAGGTGTTCTGTGCCGGTGGTGCTTTCTCGAACACCACCTGCGGACCAAAGGTCTTATCCAGCGAATCAGGCCCGAAACTCCCCGCATTCAAAGGCCCGGCGACAAACTCCCAGAACGGTTCGAAATCCTGAAATGCCGCTCGATCCGGGTGGTAATGGTGCGCGGCGCAGTAATGCACATCCGCCGTCAGCCAGACAAAATTGCGCACCTGCTGCGCCCTCAGAAAACCGAGCAATTCGGCGATTTCCATTTCACGCCCCTGGGCCGGTCCCGGCTCGCCATTGGCCACGGCTTCCCAACGCGTCACGCCAGGGCTGACTTCACCGTCCGGTACGCCGAGGCCAATCGGCATATCAGCAGCGATGACTTTCCACTGGGCCTTGGAGGCCTTCAACTCACGTTTGAGCCAGTCCAGTTGTTCACGACCCAGGAACGGTTTGGCGGCGCCCAGATTGTCGTCATTGGCCCCGCGATAACTGCGCATGTCGAGCACGAACACATCGAGCAACGGACCGTAACCGAGCTTGCGATAAATCCGCCCACCGCCATCGGCGCTCTGCAACCGCATCGGTGCATATTCGAGCCAGGCCTGACGCGCGCGACCGACCAGGCTGTGGATATCTTTACTCTTGTAGCGCTCATCCAGTTGCTTGCCCGGCGACCAGTTGTTGACCACTTCATGGTCGTCCCACTGCCAGATCTGCGGAACCTCGGCATTGAAGCGGCGGATGTTTTCGTCCATCAGGTTGTAACGGTAATTGCCGCGATAATCGTCGAGGGTTTCCGCGACTTTGCTCTTGGCTTCAGTGGTGATGTTGCGCCACACGCGGCCGCTCTCTGTGGTGAGCTGCGCAGGTATCGGGCCGTCGGCGTAGATGGTGTCGCCGCTGTGGATAAAGAAGTCTGGCAGGCGCAAACGCATGGCTTCGTAGATGCGCATGCCGCCGATGTCCGGGTTAATGCCGAAGCCCTGGCCGGCGGTGTCGCCGCTCCAGACGAAACGGAGGTCGCGACGGGTTTGCGGCACGCTGCGCAGATGGCCGAACCACGGTTCGCTGGCGACGCCGCTCTGGGCGTCTTCGAAGTGCACGCGGTAGAAAATCGCCTGGCCCGCGGGCAGGCCGGTGAGTTCGACACGGGCCGTGAAATCGGTATCGGACACGGCCAACGGCGAGACAAAACGACGGGGATTGCTGAACAGGCTGCGGGTGTCCCATTCCACCACCATGCGCGCAGGGCGATCGCAGCGGCTCCAGATCATCGCCCGGTCACCCAGCACGTCGCCGGACTGCACGCCATCGGTGAGTTGCGGCCGATCCTTGACCGAGGCAATGACGGCCGGCGCCAGGCCCGGCAACAACAGCCCGGCCCCCACGGCTTGCATGACACGCCGGCGGCCAAGGTCGAATTCGCTCATGGTGTTCTCCCTGAAAAGGAAAACTTAAGCACATGCCCATGAAACCGGTGTGACACCGCTCTACCCTGTGGGAGTGCGGTGGAGTATCAGGCGCTGACGGGCTCTATCGCCAGCCCAACGACCTCCGGCCGCTTGACCACCGCATAAACCACCGCCGTCAGCAAACTCCCGGCCACAATCGCCAGCAAATACAGCAGCGCATGGTTGATCGCATTCGGGATCGCCAGTACGAACAACCCGCCGTGCGGCGCCATCAGTTTGCAGCCGAAATACATCGACAACGCACCGGTCAGCGCACCACCGGCGATGCTCGCCGGGATCACCCGCAGTGGGTCTTTCGCGGCAAACGGAATCGCGCCTTCGGAGATGAAGCACAGCCCCAACACCAACGCCGCTTTACCGGCTTCGCGTTCGGTCTGGGCGAACTTGCGCCGCGCAATAAACGTAGCGATGCCCAGGCCAATTGGCGGCACCATGCCAGCCGCCATGGTCGCGGCCATCGGTGCATAACTTTGCGACGCCAGCAGCCCCACCGAGAATGCATACGCGGCTTTGTTGATCGGCCCGCCCAGGTCGACGCACATCATCGCGCCCAGCAGCACACCGAGCAGAATCGCATTGGTGGTGCCCATGCTGTCGAGGAAGTGCGTGAGGCCTTCGAGCATCCCGGCCACCGGTTTGCCGACCACGTAGATCATCACCAGGCCGGTGAACAGACTCGCCAGCAACGGGATGATCAGGATTGGTTTGAGCGCCTCAAGACTTTGCGGCAAGCGCGCATAACGGTTGATCGCCTGCGCCGCGTAACCGGCGATGAAACCGGCAATGATCCCGCCGATAAAACCGGCGCCCAGGGTGCTTGCCAGCATGCCGCCAATCATCCCCGGCGCCAGGCCCGGACGGTCGGCGATCGAGTAGGCGATGTAACCCGCCAGCAGCGGCACCATCAGCTTGAACGCGGTCTCGCCGCCGATCTGCATCAGCGCCGCTGCGAGGGTGCCTTGCTCCTTGAATGCGGTGATGCCGAACACAAACGACAAGGCGATCATCAGACCGCCCGCCACCACCATCGGCAGCATGAACGACACGCCGGTCAGCAGGTGTTTGTAGACGCCGGTTTTCTCTTGCTTGGCCGGGCCTTTGGCACCGCTTGCAGCGGTTTCCTGCGTGCCTTCGGCCAGCGCTTTATTCAGCGTCGCTTCGGCTTGTTTGAGGGCGATGCCGGTGCCGCAACGGTAAATCTTCTTGCCGGCAAAACGCTCGGTGGCGACTTCGATATCGCAGGCCAGCAGCACCACGTCCGCATCGGCAATTGCCGCGGAGCTCAACGGATTGCGCGCACCGACCGAGCCCTGGGTTTCCACTTGCAGGTCGTAGCCCAGACGCTTGGCCGCTTGCTGCAAGGCTTCAGCGGCCATGAAGGTGTGAGCGACGCCGGTCGGACACGCGGTAATCGCGACCAGACGCGGAGCGTTTTTAACGACGGCAGCAGGTTCGGCCACGGCTTCGGGGGCGACGTAAACCTGAGCCTCTTCAGCACCGCGACGCAGCACCGCTTCAACATCTTGCAGGGCTTGCGCCGGGGTACTCTGGAACACCCGCTTGCCGACGAATCGCGACATATCCACCGGTGTGCTGGTCACCAGCAATACCCACTCGGCCGCCTCGATCGTGGCCGCCGACAATTGGCGTTCAGGGTGCGCGGCATCGTTGACTTCGACGCTGGTGCTCCAGCCCTGACGCTGGGCCGCCGCGTCGAGCAAGCGGGCGCACAGCACACTGGTAACCATGCCGTTCGGGCAGGCCGTAACAATGGCTAACTTCATGACAAACCCTCTTATTGTTCTGTCAGGGGGCGCACGCGCACACCCTGTTCGAGCCGCGCCAACTGCGTGGCGTCGCCAATACCGAAACCGATCTGGGTGACCGCCATCGCGGCAATCGCCGTGGCGGTGCGCAACGTCTGCTCAGGCGTATCGGCGCTGAGCAAACCGTGGAGCATGCCGGCCAGTAACGAATCGCCCGCGCCCACGGTGCTGACGACACTGACCTTGGGCGGCGTGGCATGCATCGCCGAGCCGATACTGAACCAGTTCACGCCATCGGCACCGTCGGAGATCACCACGTGCTCGATGCCTTGAGCATGCAAGCGGCTCGCGGCTTCAGCCTGTGCCGCGACCGAAACCATCTCGCAGCCCATCACGTCGGCCAGCTCTTCGGTGTTCGGTTTTATCAACCACGGAGCGGCATTGAGCGCGGCCCGCAAGGCTTCGCCACTGCTGTCCAGCGCCACGTTCAGACCGAGATTTTTCAAACGCACAATCAACGCCTGCAACCACTGCGGGCTGATGCCTTGTGGCAGGCTGCCGGCAACGACGACCGCGTCATGATCGGGTGCAATCTGATCAAGTCGATCAAGCAACGCCTGTTGCGCGGCTTCACTGACCAAGGGGCCGGGACCGTTGATGTCGGTGATGCGCCCATCGCTTTCCGCCAGTTTGATATTGCTGCGCGTCTCACCCGGAACACGGATGAACGCGTCGACAAAACCACGTTTGACGAACAGGGTTTCGAACGCTTGAAGGTTGTCCTCCCCGAGGAAACCGCTGACCGTGAGCTGATGCCCAAGGTCCGCCAGCACCTGTGCCACGTTCACGCCTTTGCCGGCGGCATGTGTGTGCATCTCGTCGCTACGGTTGACTTGGCCGGGAGTAAGCAGCGGCAACTGGACCGTGAGGTCCAGCGCCGGGTTGAGGGTCAAGGTCAGGATCTTGGCCATTTACAGGGCCTCCACTAGTGCGCGCACTTCATTGGCGCTGCCCACGGCCAGGGCCTGTTGGGCAAGAATTTGAGTCTGGGCCAGGCTGAGCTCGCGAACCCGCGCCTTGACCTCGGCGATGCTGCGACCCGACACGCTGAGTTCGTCCACGCCTAGGCCGACCAGCACTGGCACCGCCAGCGGATCGGCCGCCAACTCGCCGCACACGCCGACCCACTTGCCGTGGGCATGGGCCGCGCGCACGGTGATGTCGATCAGTTGCAGCACCGCCGGGTGCAAGCCGTCAGCCTGGGCCGACAAGGTCGGATGACCACGGTCGATGGCCAGGGTGTATTGGGTCAGGTCATTGGTGCCGACGCTGAAGAAGTCGACCTCTTTGGCCAGCACCGGCGCCAGCAAGGCAGCCGACGGCACTTCAATCATGATCCCCAGTTGCAGGTCGGCAACCGGAATTTCCAGACGCAGACGTTCGGTCATGTCCCGGGCCTGGCGCCATTCGTCGACGCTGCCGACCATGGGGAACATGATCCGCAGTGGACGGTTGTCCGCCGCACGGAGCAACGCGCGCAATTGCGCTTCCATGATCTGCGGACGTTGCAGGGTCAGGCGAATACCGCGCACGCCGAGGAACGGGTTTTCTTCTTTGGCAATCGGCCAATACGGCAGCGGTTTGTCACCGCCAACGTCGAGAGTGCGGACCACCAGCGGCCGACCGGCCAGGCCATCGAGCACGCGACGGTATTCGACTTCCTGGGTCGCCTCGTCCGGCGCCTGTGAGTGAGCCATGAAAATCAATTCGGTGCGCAGCAGGCCAATGCCTTCGGCGCCCTGCTCCACCGCGCTGGTAACGCCCGCGCTTTCGCCGATGTTGGCGAACACTTCGACCGCATGCCCATCAGTGGTCAGTGCCGGTTGATGACGTTGTTCGGCGGCCGCTTTCAAACGTTGCTCGCGGGTGTCGCGCTCTTCGGTGGCGCGCTGCAAGGTCGCCGCGTCGGCGTCCACGTGCAGGCGACCGCGTTGACCATCAATCAGTAACGGCGTGCCCGGCGCCAGCAGCAACACGGCCGGGCCGGCGCCGACCAGCGCCGGAATACCGAGGGCTCGGGCGACAATCGCACTGTGCGCGGTAGCACCGCCACGGGCGGTGAGGATGCCGGCGACACGGGCCGGATCAAGGCGGGCGACATCGGACGGGCCGACTTCATCCATCACCAGAATGTACGGTTGCTCAGGTTCGCTCGGGGTTTCGACGCCACTCAGTTGCGCGAGCACTCGACGGCCGATATCACGCAAGTCGGCGGCGCGTTCGGCGAGCAAGGCGTCCTGCAGCGATTCCTGTTGTTTGGCCGCTGCTTCAATCACCGCCATCCACGCTGCTTCAGCGCTTTCGCCCTGCTTGAGACGGGTGTCGACTTCATCGGTCAATTCCGGGTCGTCGAGCATTTCCTGGTGGGTGATGAAAATCTCGCGAATGGCCTTGGATTTGCTGCGTTCGATCAGCCCTTCGATGTCGCGACGTACGTCCGCCAACGCCTGCTGGAGACGCTCGCGCTCAATCGCAGCAGACTCGCCACGCAGCGGGTAATCAATGGTTTGCAGCACTTGAATGTGCGCCGGGCCGATGGCGATGCCCGGTGCGGCGGCGATGGCCTGGATCAGGCTGCCGGAGGCTGGCGCGAGGATTACCTCGGCTATATCGGCGATCACTTCGCGCTGCTGGCTGACGGCTGGCAACGGCTCGACTTCTTCACCGAGGCCTTCTTCGATGGCGGCCAGCAAGGCTGGCAAGGCATCGGCGGCGATGCTCGGCTCGGCAACAAATTCCAGCACCTGACCGCGACGGGCGCCGAGGCTGAGCAGTTTGCTCAAGCTCTTCACCGACACCGCGCTGTCCTGGCCATCGACGATGCGTACGCGGATTTCACCTTCAAAGCTTTTCGCCAGTTGCGCGAGGATCTTCGCCGGACGCGCGTGCAAGCCGTGGGCGTTGGCCAGGGCGATGCGAGCGCTCGGCCAATCGGCTGGCAGTTCACCGCCCAGGACTTCAAGGACTTTACGGCTGCTGGTGGCGCGGCCCAGTTCGTGGCCGCGACCTTCGATCAGCAACGCACAAAGGCGTTCGAGCAAGGCTTGGTGAGCTTCACCGAGGCTGGCCAGGCAGAACAGACCGCTGAGCGGCTGACCAAGGTAACGCATCGGTTTGTCCGGCGTGACGAAGGCCAGGCCCGGACGCTTGACCGTTTGCTCGCTGTGCAACCACCACAGCCCATCGCCCAGCGGCAGCGCGTCGACCTGCTGCAACACGGCGGAGAAACCGTTGCTCACACAATCGGCCTGACGCAGCAAACGTGCACCGCGCCAGACCAGCTCTTCGAAGTCGTCGGCGGACACACCGAGGCCGATCATCTGGGCATCCAGCGCCAGTTCTTGCGGCGCGCCTTGCAGCAGTTTCAACAAGGCTTCGGCGGAACTGGCGCGGCGTAGCGCCTGGCCCAGGTCGGTTTCGCCGAGGGCGCGGGTCAGCAGTTGCAGCAAGCGCAGGTGTTCATCGGATTTGGCCGCAATACCAATCGCCAGGTAGACGATCTGACCGTCGCCCCAGTCCACGCCTTCAGGGAACTGCATCAGCCGCACGCCGGTGGAAAACACCAGATCGCGGGTTTCCGGCGTACCGTGAGGGATGGCAATACCTTGACCGAGAAAGGTCGAGCCCTGGGCCTCGCGCGCCTGCAACCCGGCGAGGTAACCCTCGGCCACCAGACCATCGGTGACCAGATGCTGCGCCAGCAGGTGCAACGCTGCGGACTTATCCACGGCCGATTGGCCCATGGATATCTGCTCTATAGTGAGCTCGAGCATGCTTTCTCCTTTTTGGCGTCTTGTGACGCCAGGTATTGTTTTGAATGATTCAGCTTAGGCTCTTGGTCATCACTTTTGGCGGTTTCGCGGCAGAACCGGCAAAGAAGCCCATAACGTAGAAAATACGCTTGCTGAAACGTTTAATCTAGAATGATTGGCACGTTACTCGATTATGTCTCATCCTTGAAGTCCAATTGTCGGATGCGTCGCGACGATGGTCGTCTGCCTTAATCGGGTAGGATTGGCGAAAATGTCGAGGCAAGCTCGAAAAAACAAGGAAAAACCGGGTTGAAACTCAGTGATATCGCCCAGTTGGCCGGTGTGTCCGTAACCACCGCCAGCTACGTCATCAATGGCAAGGCAGAACAACAACGTATCAGCAGTGCCACCGTCGAGCGCGTACGCGCGGTCGTTGAAGAACATGGCTTTACGCCCAATCCGCAGGCCGCCGGGTTGCGCAGTCGGCACACCCGCACCTTGGGTTTCATTCTGCCGGACCTGGAAAACCCCAGTTACGCGCGCATCGCCAAACTGCTGGAACAAGGCGCCCGGGCTCGCGGCTATCAGCTGCTGATCGCCAGTTCCGACGATGCACCGGACAGCGAACGACAATTGCTGAAGCTGTTCCGGGCCCGGCGCTGCGATGCATTGATCGTTGCCAGTTGCCTGCCGGCCGGCGATGACAGCTACCGCCAGTTGCAGGCCAAGGGCATTCCGATCATCGCGATCGACCGGGTCATGGAGCCTGAGCATTTCTGCTCAGTGATCAGTGATGACCGCGAGGCCAGCCTGCAACTGACCCGCAGTCTACTGGCCCCGTTGCCCAAGCAGATCGCACTGATCGGCGCACGCCCCGAACTGAGCATCAGCCAGGAGCGGGCGGCCGGTTTCAAAGGAGCGTTGAACGGGTTCAAAGGCGAGGTGCTGATCGAGCACGGCGAGTCGTTCAGCCGTGAGTGCGGCAAACAGTTGATGGAAGAACTGCTACAGCGTCTGGGCCATTTGCCGGATGCGCTGGTGACCACGTCCTACGTGCTGCTTCAGGGCGTGTTCGATGCCTTGCACGACTTCCCGCTCAAAACCCGCCCGTTGCGCCTCGGCACCTTCGGCGACACGCAGTTGCTGGATTTCCTGCCGCTGCCGGTCAACGCCATGGCCCAGCAACATCAGCTCATCGCCGACAAGGCGCTGGAACTGGCCCTGGCCGCCATCGAGCAATCGGATTACCAACCCGGCGTGCAGGCCATCGCGCGGACCTTCAAGCAGCGTATTCGCCAGGACTGAACCGTGGAGCTGATCGACAGCCACACTCATCTGGACTTTCCGGACTTCGACGAGGATCGCGCGGCGGTGTTGGCCGAGAGCCGCGCCCTCGGAGTGCGGCGGATGGTGGTGCTGGGGGTTTATCAGGGCAATTGGCAGCGGGTCTGGGACCTGGTGCAAAGCGATCCCGACCTGTATGCGGCGTTCGGTTTGCATCCGGTGTATCTGGATGATCATCGCCCTGAAGACTTACACGAACTGGGTGATTGGCTGACTCGGTTGGCGGGTCATCGACAGTTGTGCGCGGTGGGCGAGATTGGCCTGGATTACTTTATCGAAACCCTGGATCGTGAACGCCAACAGGTGCTGTTCGATGCGCAGCTGCAACTGGCGGCGGACTTCAATCTTCCCGCGCTGATTCATGTGCGACGCAGCCACGCGGCGGTGATTGCCACGCTCAAGCGGTTTCGCTTGAAACGCGCGGGGATCATTCATGCCTTCGCCGGCAGCAAGGAAGAGGCCCGCGAGTACATCAAGCTTGGTTTCAAACTGGGTTTGGGTGGTGCCGCGACCTGGCCTCAGGCCTTGCGCATGCATCGTGTGCTGGCCGAACTGCCGCTTGAATCAGTGGTCCTGGAAACCGACTCGCCGGACATGGCGCCCGCCATGTTCCCCGGTCAACGGAATAGTCCGGCGCATCTGCCGGCGATCTGTACGGCGCTGGCGGGGATCATGGCGATCACGCCTGAACAACTGGCCGTCGCCAGCACTGCAAATGCCTGTGAACTGTTCAACTGGCGTTAGTCACCGATCGTTCCCACGCTCTGCGTGGTAACGCCTCCTGTGACGCTCTGCGTCACGACTTTTGGGACGCGGAGCGTCCCGGGCTGCATTCCCACGCAGAGCGTGGGAACGATCCTGCTTAAACCAGGAACGCGCTGATCAGCTGCTTCAATTCCACCACCTGAGCCGACAACGCACGACTGGCATCCTCAGTCTGGTGCGCACCTTCGGCAGTACGCTCACCGGCGCGGTTGATTTCGACAATATTCTGGTCGATGTCATGGGCCACGGCGGTCTGCTGCTCTACCGCGGCGGCGATCTGTTGGTTCTGATCGACGATCATGCCGACCGCACCGAGGATGTTTTCCAGCGCTTGCTGAACCTTTTCCGACTGCCCCACCGTGCCGTTGGCCATCTGATGACTGGTCCCCATCGCCTTCACCGCAGCGCCGACTCCGCTGTGCAGCTTGGCGATCATCTGCTCGATTTCCTCGGTCGATTGCTGGGTGCGCTTGGCCAGGGTCCGGACCTCGTCCGCCACCACCGCAAAACCACGACCTTGCTCACCGGCCCGAGCGGCTTCGATGGCCGCGTTGAGCGCCAAGAGGTTGGTCTGTTCGGCGATGCTCTTGATCACCTCCAGCACACGGCTGATGGACTGGCTGTCGCTGGCCAGTTGATTGATCACCAGCACCGACTGGTCGATCTCGCTGGCCAGTGCCGCGATGCTGCCCTGCTGGGACTCCACCAGCCCACGCCCGCTGATGGTCTCATCGTTGACGCTATGAGCGCTGCTGACCGCTGCCGCGGCACTGCGTGCAACCTCCAGGGAGGTGGCGGACATCTGGTTCATGGCCGTGGCGACCTGCTCGATCTGCGTGCGCTGTCCCGCCACCGCCTGGTTGCTCCGGGCGGAAACGTTCTCCACCTGCCCGGCCTGGCGCTCGACCTCACTGACGGTCTGGCCAACCCGCTCGATCAGGTCATGAATTTTCTTCACGGTGCCGTTGAACACCTCGCCCAGCTCGCCCAGTTCATCGCGGCTGTTGGCGCTGAAGGTCACTGTCATGTCGCCGGCCGCGACCTTGTCCATCACCGCGCCAAGACGCTTGAGGGTGGTGCGGGTCGAGGCGTAGAAGCCGCCATAGAGGTAAAAAATCAACACGAACACCACCGACAGCGCCAAGGCCTGCAAGACCATGTGAGTGCGGTTCTGCTCCAGTCGCTGCTGCAGCTGGGTGCCAAGAAACTTCAGGGTCGCTTCATTGAGTTGGTAGGTCTGGTCCATCAGGCCCGTGACCTGGTCGTAAAAACCCTGCCACGGCGCATCCAGCGTGTCGGCCATCACGACCTGTTCTTCGAACAGTTCACTGGCCTTTTTCAGCGATGCCTTGCTGTTTTCGGCCTGAGCCGCCAGGGTTTCGCGTGCCGCTTTGCTGGAGCCCAGCGCGTCCTGCAACTTCAGGGCATATTCGGCCTGCAGTTTTTCGATCTGCGCCAGCAACTCATCAAAACGGGTACTCGATGCCGAGTTGAGAAAACCCTGCCCCAGCGAAAAAGAGCCCATCGCCCGGCCTTCGCCCAGAAGCTGGGTCACGGGCGGGGTGACATTGGTAATGAGTTCGCTGAGCTGGCGCATGTCGCTCTGGGTGTCGCGGCTGAGGCCGGCCTGACTGGCGATGACCTGGCTGAAAATTTGGGCGTTGCCGAGCAACTTGCCGATCATCGCACTTTTGCTTTGCAGGGAGCTTTCCGCTTGCTGGGCCTTGAACGCGGCGATCATCTCATCGCGTTTGCCATCGAAAACCGTGATCTGCTCGGGGTCCGTGGTCATCGCCGTCAGCCCTTGCAAACGGGTCAGCACATTTTGCCCCAGGGTACTGATCTGCGACTCGACATTGCCGGCCTTGCCGGACTGACCAAGGGTGACGTTGATCTGCACCAGGTTGTTCAGGGTTTCCAGATCGCGCCGCAACGTCAGGCTGCTGCCCAACAGGTCAAGGCTCTGCAGCTCGACCCGGGTGCCCTGGAATTCTCGATAAGAATCGCGCACCAGATAGAAGTTGGTCACCAGCATCGGCACAAGGAACAGCACGCTGATCAGGCTGAACTTCATGCCAAAGCTCAGGCGGTTCATCAGCGCGACGGCGGGATAGAGCAAGCTCTTCACTATGAAGTCTCCCTTCGATTTCTTATTTTTATTGGCAGGCGCAGGTCGAGAGCAGATAGCCACTATTCGGCGCTGTCTCTGTATAGCTTAAATCGGCGGGAGGTTTTGTAACTTAAGGTTAACGGCGAGATGCACACTTAGGACGATAGATACCCCTGTGGCGAGGGGGCTTGCCCCCGTTCGGCTGCGAAGCAGTCGCAGAACCTGATTGCACAGTTTGACTGGAAAAATGCTAGGGGCCGCTTCGCGACCCAACGGGGGCAAGCCCCCTCACCACAACGGAGTCCACTCCAGAACTAAGCAAGAACGGTCCACAGCGCGAAACCGGCGTACCAGAGCACTGCCGCGCGCAGCAGAAGTTCCCAGATCCGGTCGAGGCTGTTGATGCCGTCAGGCCCGACCATTGGCGCCGGAATTTCACCGGCCACCAAGCCCACCTTCTCGATCAATTGGGCGGCGCTGATGTTCCAGTTCAGCAGCTCGTTCAACATAACCCGGCCGACCGCGACAAAGTTGCCGACCAACGCAAAACTCGCCGCCAACAGACGCACCGGCACCCAGTCGAACGCATGACGCAGTTTTGCGGCGCGCTCGACCACGGCCGGGGTCTGCCCGTGTTCTTCGGCCAGGGCCAGCAGTCGATAGCTCAGGGCTGCGACCGGCCCCAGCAGGAAGTACCAGAAAATCACCGCGAAAAAGCCCTGATAAGCCTCCCACAGCAAATGCCCTTCGACCCGTTCCAGCAATTGTTCGCCGCTATCGGCGCAGATACCCACATCACGGTCCGCTACATGAGCGGCCGCTTGCAGGTCTTCCCGGCGCCAGGCATCGCGAAACGGCCCCAGACCGGCCAGCAGATCACCGCGGCCCAGACTGTAAATCACCACCAGCAGGTGCACCGGCAACGCCAGCAGACCGTAAGCCACCGGGTCCAGTACCAGTAGCAGCAAACCCAGCAATGCCACTGGCAACAACACCAGTATCACCAGGATCAGCCACGGACTTTTCGCCAGACGCGGACTGACCTCAAGCTTGTTCAGCTCGCGAACCCATCCACCATCGCGCTGAATCCGATGACGCAGGGCCGAGAATTTCTCGATCCAGACCGCCAACAGCAACACCAAAAAACTCATTGTTGTTCCTCTTTTGCCAGGGCGGCGCGATAGCGTGCCCAGTCGAATGCAGGCCCGGGATCGGTTTTACGCCCCGGTGCAATGTCGCTATGCCCGCAAATGCGCTCTGCGGTGATGGCCGTGAACGTGCTTTGCAACTGCCGGGTCAGGGTCGTCAACGCTTGATACTGGGCATCGGTGAACGGCAGATCATCCGTGCCTTCAAGTTCAATGCCCACGGAAAAATCGTTACAGGTTTCCCGTCCTTCGAAACTCGAGACGCCGGCATGCCAGGCTCGCTCAAGACAAGAGACAAACTGAGTGACGGTGCCGTCACGTTCGATCAGAAAGTGCGCAGATACACGCAGGTCGGCGATCCCTTCAAAGTAGGGATGTTCCGTGACATCCAGACGATTCTGGAAAAACGCCTGCACCTTGCCGGTGGCGAATTGCGCAGGCGGCAGACTGATGTTGTGGATCACCAGCAGGGAAATTTCATCCGAGGGGCGCGCATTGAAGTTGGGCGATGGGCAAATATCTACGCCCTGACACCAACCGCTCGCGGGGTCCAACTGCATACAGGTTCCTTCAACGACGACTGTGTTGGCGCCCAGTATGCCGCGATAGACCCTCCGGGCGCGATCACTTGCCGCGATTGAGGCGCCGCAGGTTGCCAATCACCGACTCCAGCGCCCGGTCGAACAGCAAAGTGTCGTCCAGTGTGCGCACCGCGCCACGACGGAATTCCAGCGCCAGGCCGGTGCGGCTGCGTTCCAGCACTTTCATCCCGGTGCGGTTGACGAAAATGTATTTGCCGGTGGCTTCAATGATCGCCGCCAGTTTGCAGCGAAGGGTGTTTTCCTCGTCTTCCTGAAACTCGACCCAGCCCCCCAACCGCAGTTGATCGACCTGAAGCAGGCCGGCATCGTCTTCCGGCAAGCGCACTGACGCCGTATCGACCGGCCCTTCGTCGGCGGTTCGCAGGACAACTTCCTGCTGCACTTCGACCATTACCGGCGTATCGACAGACTGTGCAAGCTTTGGCCCTGGACGTTCGAACAGCTGAACGTGCAAGGCTTCCAGCTCACTGAAAAATTCGCTGGTGGCGAACGGATCGAAGGCCGAACGGCTCAACCCGTCGCGCAACGACTTGAGCAAGCCAGGCACCAGCGCCAACAAGCGCTGGCTCGCATCGGGCTCATCATGACGCTGCACGCTCCAGATCAATTGCTCCATGGTCTGCACATCGGCGTGCCATTCGGCCGCCTGATCGCCGTGCTTGAGGCACGTCAGCAGCAACACCTGGCTCCACGCTTCCTGGACAAACGCCACCACCCGCTGCGGCAATACTTGGCCCAACAAGGCCTGATTCAGCACCTGTTCGACGCGCTGGCGGGCCAGTTCAGTCCTGGCGCGGCCCTCTTCGGCGTCGCGGGTGCGTTGCTCTAGCAGCTCACTGCGACGGCGTTCATCGCTGGTGAAGGCGAGAAAATCCGCGAGCAATTCGGAGAAGACCGCCGGATCATCGACAAAATCGTTGAGCAAGCATTGCACCACCTGTTCGATGCGCAGATACAGGCTGTCGCGCTCATGGTCATCGCACTCCGCCCAACCCATGGCGGCGGTGGCGATTTCATTGAGCAGGCGTCGGGCCGGGTGACTGCTGCGGCTGAAGAAGCTCTTGTCGAGCACCGCCACTTTCAGCATCGGAATCTGCAAACGGCCGATCAACGCCTTGAGCGAATCCGGCAGGTTGCGGTCATCAAGGATGCATTCGAAAAGCATGGCAATCAGGTTGATCACGTCTTCGTCGGCCACCCCGACCACGCGTGACTTGCCACTTTTGACGCTGACCCGGGTCAGCAGCTCTTCGAGCTGGTTTCGCAGATCGAAGTCGTCCTGGGCTTCCGGCGCCGGCACGTATTGCTGCAGGTGCGAGAGCAGGCGCATCAGGTCACGGGTGGTAATCGGCTGTGTCTGGGCGCTGGCTTCAAGCGTGGGCGCGACACTGCCACGCACGTTAAGCAGCAACTCCTGCAACGCCGCGAAGACTTCCTGCACGCTGTCGTCGGTCGGCGGGCCACTGGCGCGAGTGTTGGCGTGAGCCGGTTCAGTATCAACGTCGGCTGCCGCACGCTCCTTGACCCGGCGCGCAGGCGCAGGCTTGAGCTCAGGCAGAACACCGGTGGCGAGCAGCAACTGATTGGCTTCGGCGTAAAGCTGATTGGCATCCCTGAGCACATAGCGGTCGAACAGTTTGAGGATGATCAGCTTGACCTTGATCTCCACTCCCAGGTTGCGCCCGGCCTGCAAAAAGTACTCGCAGAGCATCGACGGCGCCATGGGATTGTGCTGATCGAGCAACTCCCTCCCCAACAGTGCGCTGAAGCGGGCGGTCAATTGGCCCAGGGCGAAACCGTCGCGGCTCAGCACTTTGCTGACCATTGCCTCCACTGCCACCCTGCGCTCCACGTCGTCATCGGGCAGTGCCACCGAGGCATCGAAGGCCAGCGACTGGGGCAAGGCAGATTGAGTGCTGTCGTACCGGGTGAGGCTGACAAAAGCTTCGAAGAATTGTTCGAGAAAGCCGCGTTCGATGTTTTTGCGTTTAAGGCGCAAGTCGCGCATGGCTTCGAAGAACAGGTTCTGTTCGACGTCATCGCGGGCCCGGTCGGCCATTTCGAACAGCGTGTCGTCGGCGTTATCGAACAGTTCCTGCAAACCATGCCTGAGCTGTTGCGCGGCCTTGTCGCGAACCTGAAGCAGAATCACAGGCAGGCGGGCGAGCGGCGAGTGAGTCGCCTGGTCGGTAGCGACCTTGTGCAAAGGCACTACATTCCCGTCGTTGTGCATTCAGCCCTCCTGAAACGGTGAGTCTTCAAAGTCGTCAATCACGTCAAAGCCATGACGTCAAAAGCAAGGCGGATTATCTTGCAAAAGATGTCTTCTCTACCAGCAGACTCTGCGTTTCCTTTTGAAATAGACGCTCGCGGCAGACGCTGACTTAGTACCGATTGCTCAGGCGAATCGACCAAATGCAGGTTTCAGAGCGATGGGAACGCCTCTGATGCCTTGGGTTGCCCAGCACCATGGCCCTATAATCGGGCCACTTTGTTTGTGGAGTCCGTTATGCCGAATCTACGTCTCGCCGATTTGACCGCCGAAATCGAAGCCAACGTGCGCCGTGCGTTGCTCGAAGACATCGGCAGCGGCGACATCACCGCACAGCTGATCCCGGCCGAACGCCTGGCCAAAGCCACGATCATCACCCGCGACGCTGCCGTCATCTGCGGCACAGCCTGGGTTGATGCCGTGTTTCGGCAGCTGGACCCACGTGTTGCGGTGCACTGGCAGGTGCGTGATGGCGAGCGGGTGAAACCCAATCAGGTGCTGTTCCACCTGGAGGGCCCGGCGCGTTCGCTATTGACGGGCGAACGCAGTGCACTGAACTTCCTGCAGTTGCTGTCTGGCGTGGCCACACGCGCGCAGTACCTGGCGGATTACGTTGCCGAGACTCAAGTGAAGTTGCTCGACACGCGCAAAACCTTGCCGGGGCTGCGTCTGGCGCAGAAATACGCCGTGACCTGCGGCGGGTGCCACAACCACCGCATCGGCCTGTACGACGCCTTCCTGATCAAGGAAAACCATATTGCCGCCTGCGGTGGCATCCCGGAGGCCATCAAGGCCGCGCACAAGATTGCCCCGGGCAAACCGGTGGAGATCGAAGTGGAAAGCCTGGAAGAGCTGAAGGAAGCCCTGGCGGCTGGTGCCGACATCATCATGCTCGATGAACTGAGTCTGGATGACATGCGCGAAGCCGTGCGTCTGAACGCAGGCCAGGCGAAACTGGAGGCCAGCGGCGGCATCAACGAAAGCACGCTGCTACCGATCGCCGAAACCGGGGTGGATTACATCTCGATTGGTGCGATGACCAAGGATGTGAAAGCTGTCGATCTGTCGATGCGCCTGAGCCTTTGATAACGCCTGTGTGAATGAAAAACGCCAGCCTCGTGAGGCTGGCGTTTTTGTCAGACCACCAGATTATTCATCTCGCAGTACTCTTCCCACTCGACACCCAACACCTCGGCAGCCTCCTTGTGCAGAACAAGGCGCGCAGCCTCGAACTCTTCAGGGGTTGAGGTGTACTTGAGCGTCAGCTCCCACGGCTGCAAGCCCTGGGACTCTGCCTCATCCTCGAACGCCCACTGGATCTGGTCTTTCTGATCGTCAGCGGGCAAGTCCTTGATCTCTTCGGCTAGCTGAGGCGACTCCGCCAAATACTTCTCCAGCGCTTTTTCGTGTCTGGCTTCTTGGGTCAATTCTTTAACGGTCATGGCGTTCTCTTTGATCTGAGGAATGGAAGATGGATCTGGATCATCAAGGATCTCTCTGACGCAAAAAAACCGTTTGAAGCCCGGTTTGTCTGGCCTTCAGAACCATTCGGGATCATCTGAAAACAACGTGTCGCTCGTGCCCGAGACAGGAATCGAACCTGCGACCTTCGCGTTACGAGTGCGCTGCTCTACCAACTGAGCTACACGGGCAGTGGGCTAAACCTAGCACTGACTTTGGGGTCAGGCAACTTCATGGCTCGTCTCATTTTTTTGCAGGCAAAAAAATGCCCCGCAGCTTTCACTGCAGGGCATTTTTTACAACGTTGAAGCGGTCAGGCGTGGGGAGTGATTAAACGCCCGAAGCCTTGGCTGCTGCTACGTCTTTGATGGACAGCTTGATACGGCCGCGGTTGTCCACGTCCAGTACCAGTACTTCCACTTCCTGGCCTTCTTTGAGGATGTCGGTCACTTTTTCTACGCGAGCATCGCTCAGCATCGAGATGTGAACCAGACCGTCCTTGCCCGGCAGGATGTTGACGAATGCGCCGAAGTCGACGATGCGCTCAACCTTACCGACGTAGATCTTGCCGATCTCGGCTTCAGCGGTGATGCCCAGAACGCGCTGACGCGCAGCTTCTGCAGCTTCCTTGGTTTCGCCGAAGATCTTGATCGAACCGTCGTCTTCGATATCGATCGAAGCCTTGGTTTCTTCACAGATCGCACGAATGGTCGCGCCGCCTTTACCGATGACATCACGGATTTTGTCGGTGTCGATTTTCATCGCGATCATGGTCGGAGCGTTTTCCGACAGCTCGGTACGCGACTGGCCAATGATCTGGTTCATCTGACCGAGGATGTTCAGGCGCGCTTCCAGGGCTTGGCCCAGAGCGATCTCCATGATTTCTTCGGTGATGCCCTTGATCTTGATGTCCATCTGCAACGCGGTCACGCCTTTGGCGGTACCGGCTACTTTGAAGTCCATGTCGCCCAAGTGGTCTTCATCACCCAGGATGTCGGTCAGGACGGCGAATTTCTCGCCTTCTTTAACCAGACCCATGGCGATACCGGCAACCGGTGCCTTCATCGGAACGCCGGCATCCATCAGAGCCAGGGAAGCGCCGCAGACCGAAGCCATGGAGCTCGAACCGTTGGACTCGGTGATTTCCGACACAACACGGATGGTGTACGGGAACACGTCGGCAGCAGGCAGCATGGCCTGAACCGAACGACGAGCCAGACGGCCGTGACCGATTTCGCGACGACCAGCGCCACCCATGCGACCACACTCACCTACCGAGAACGGAGGGAAGTTGTAGTGCAGCATGAACGGGTCTTTCTTCTCGCCTTCCAGGGTATCCAGCAGTTGTGCGTCACGGGCGGTGCCCAGTGTTGCAACTACCAGAGCCTGGGTTTCGCCACGGGTGAACAGAGCCGAACCGTGGGTCTTCGGCAGAACGCCGACTTCGATGTTCAGCGGACGTACGGTCTTGGTGTCGCGACCGTCGATACGTGGCTTGCCGTTAACGATGTTTTCGCGAACGGTGCGGTATTCGATTTCGCCGAAAGCCGCTTTGACTTCAGCGGAAGTCGGTTGGCCTTCTTCGCCGGACAGCTTGGCAACCACCTGGTCTTTCAGTTCGCCCAGACGAGCGTAACGGTCGGCCTTGATGGTGATGGTGTAGGCCTGGGAGATCGCGTCGCCGAACTCGGCACGGATAGCGCCCAGCAGAGCAGTGGCTTCTGGCTGTGGAGCCCAGGTCCAGGTCGGCTTGGCAGCTTCAGCGGCCAGTTCTTTAACGGCGTTGATCACCACCTGGAACTCGTCGTGAGCAAACAGTACCGCGCCCAGCATCTGGTCTTCGGTCAGCTCTTTGGCTTCCGATTCAACCATCAACACGGCTTCCGAAGTACCGGCAACGACCATGTCCAGGCTCGAAGCTTTCAGTTGTTCGTAAGTCGGGTTCAGCAGGTAGCCGGTGCTTTCGTGGAACGCAACGCGGGCAGCGCCGATCGGGCCATCGAAAGGAATGCCGGAGATGGCCAGCGCAGCCGAGGTACCGATCATCGCAGCGATGTCCGGATCGGTCTTCTTGCTGGTGGAAACGACGGTGCAGACAACCTGCACTTCGTTCATGAAGCCTTCTGGGAACAGCGGACGGATCGGACGGTCGATCAGTCGGGAAGTCAGGGTTTCTTTCTCGGAAGGACGGCCTTCACGCTTGAAGAAACCGCCAGGGATCTTACCGGCAGCGTAAGTTTTTTCCTGGTAGTGAACAGACAGAGGGAAGAAGCCCTTGCCTGGATCGGCTTGCTTGGCGCCGACCACAGTCACCAACACGCTGACGTCGTCGTCAACGGTGACCAATACTGCGCCGGAGGCCTGACGGGCGATACGGCCAGTCTCGAGGGTAACGGTCGACTGACCGAACTGGAATTTTTTGATTACCGGGTTCACGGTGTCCTACCTTCTTTTGTGGCTCTTGGGGAACTTGTCTTCTTGCGAAATTCTTGGGCAACGCCGGGTATCGGCCCGACTGTCATTGTCCAGGTAAAGCAGGTATCCAGATAAAACTTGAGGCTGGGAGCCTGCCATGCGCCAGCGGGAAACCCACTGACGTACGACAGACAACCAACCTCTAGCGCAATCGCTTATTAGCGACGCAGACCCAGGCGACCGATCAGAGCCTGGTAACGGCCCAGATCCTTGCCTTTCAGGTAGTCCAGCAGCTTACGACGCTGGTTTACCATGCGGATCAGACCACGACGGGAGTGGTGATCTTTACCGTTGGCCTTGAAGTGACCTTGCAGCTTGTTGATGTTGTGGGTCAGCAGTGCAACTTGCACTTCTGGCGAACCAGTGTCACCAACAGCTTGCTGGTAGTCAGCTACGATTTGAGCTTTTTCTTGAACGTCGAGAGCCATGAGGCAATCCTTTTATCAGGAAACTGTTTCAAAGAAACAGTTTCAACAGGCCAGGGACAAATCCCTGTATCTAAAAATGAGTAGTGACCGTGCCTGTTAACAGCCACCCTCGTCCGGTCATTCTGACCGAATCAGTCGACGTGGCGCGATGCGCCCGTCTTCGCTCACTTCACCGATACCGATGAAGCGGCCATTGTGATCCTGTACCCGCACCATGCCGAACTTCGGTGCATCCGGGGCTCGTACCGGTTGGCCGTTAAGCCAGTAGAACGAGCTGTGCTCCGAGAACTGCAACAGTGGCCAATCCAGCAGGCCGCTGTCCGAGGGCATCAAAAAGCGGTCGACCGCTTCGTTGCCGCCTTCGGCATGTACCGCTTCCAACTCTTCCAGCGTGACTGTCTGTGCCAGCGTGAAAGGCCCGGCCTGGGTACGTCGCAGTTCTGCAACGTATGCGCCACAACCGAGTTGCTCACCGATATCCTCCACCAGGGTGCGGATATAGGTGCCTTTGGTGCAATCCACTGCAAGCCGCGCAGTATCACCTTCAAAGGCCAGTAATTCCAAGCGCGTAATAGTAACAGAACGCGGTTCACGCTCCACTACTTCACCTGCCCGGGCCAGCTTGTACAACGGCTGGCCATCACGCTTGAGCGCCGAGTACATGGGCGGTATCTGGCTGATTTGCCCACGAAATTTCGGCAGTACCGCTTCGACATCGGCGCGACCAACGGTCACCGGGCGCTCCAGCAAAACTTCACCTTCGGCATCGGCCGTGGTGGTGGTCTTGCCCAGTTGCGCCAGGGTTTCGTAACCCTTGTCGGAATCGAGCAGGTATTGCGAAAACTTGGTGGCCTCACCGAAGCACAACGGCAACACGCCGGTGGCCAGCGGGTCGAGACTGCCAGTGTGCCCGGCCTTCTCGGCGTTCAGCAGCCAGCGAACCTTCTGCAACGCCGCATTGGAGGTGAACCCCAAAGGCTTGTCGAGCAGGATAATGCCGCTGACGTTACGACGGATACGTTTGACCTGAGCCACCGATTACTCCTTGGTGTCTTCGGCTTCTGCCGCAACCGGATGCTGATTGTCTTCAGCGACCGCACGTTCGATCAATGCCGACAGATGAGCACCACGCACGACGCTTTCGTCGTAGTGGAAGTGCAACTGCGGAACGCTGCGCAACTTCATTTCGCGAGCCAACTGCATGCGCAGGAAACCGGCGGCGGAGTTGAGCACCTTGATGCTTTGCGCGATGTCTTCGGCGTTGTCCTGCCCCATCACCGTGATGAAGATCTTGGCGTGACCGACGTCACGGCTGACTTCAACAGCGGTAATGGTGACCAGGCCGACGCGCGGGTCTTTGACTTCACGACGGATCAGCTGTGCCAGCTCACGCTGCATCTGATCGCCGATACGTTGGGTACGGCTGTATTCTTTTGCCATGTCTTGTTACCTGTTACTGCCCCACGGTGAAACCCGAAGGGTCTGAAAGCGGCAAACGCCCGGCCTGACAAAAGCCAGACCGGGCGTTGCGTTTAGAGTCCTGACGATGCGCCGTGCATCTGCATGCGGCGGCTCATCGTGGCCCTTGAAGTGCGCGAGTTAGAGGCTGCGAGCAACCTGAACCTTCTCGAAGACTTCGATCTTGTCACCGACTTTGACGTCGTTGTAGCTCTTCACGCCGATACCGCATTCCATGCCGGCACGTACTTCGGAAGCGTCATCCTTGAAGCGGCGCAGGGATTCCAGCTCGCCTTCGAAGATAACGATGTCTTCACGCAGTACACGGATTGGACGGTTACGGTGAACAACACCTTCGATAACCATGCAACCGGCGATCGCGCCAAACTTCGGCGAACGGAACACGTCACGCACTTCAGCGGTACCCAGGATGTTCTCGCGAACATCGCTGCCCAGCATACCGGTGAGGGCTTTCTTGACGTCTTCGATGATGTCGTAGATCACGTTGTAGTAACGCATATCCAGACCTTCCTGCTCGACGATCTTGCGAGCGCCAGCATCGGCACGCACGTTGAAGCCGAACAGTACAGCGTTGGAGGCCAGTGCCAGGTTGGCGTCGGATTCGGTGATACCACCGACACCGCCACCGACAACACGCACTTGCACTTCGTCGTTACCCAGGCCGTTCAAGGCACCGTTCAACGCTTCCAGCGAACCACGGACGTCGGATTTGAGGACGATGTTGAGCGTCTTCTTCTCTTCCTGACCCATGTTCTCGAAGATGTTTTCAAGCTTGCCAGCGTGAGCACGGGCCAGTTTGACTTCGCGGAACTTGCCTTGACGGAACAGAGCCACTTCACGGGCTTTCTTCTCGTCAGCAACTACGCTCATCTCGTCGCCAGCGTCCGGGGTACCGTCCAGGCCGAGAATCTCGACAGGGATGGAAGGACCGGCTTCCTTGATTGGCTTGCCGTTCTCGTCGAGCATGGCGCGAACGCGGCCATAGTTCGAACCGACCAGCACCATGTCGCCTTGGCGCAGGGTACCGTCTTGAACCAGAACGGTAGCAACCGGGCCACGACCTTTGTCGAGACGCGATTCAACCACGACGCCACGGCCAGGAGCCGAAGGAGTCGCTTTCAGTTCCAGAACTTCAGCTTGCAGCAGAACAGCTTCGAGCAACTCGTCCACGCCGGTACCGACTTTCGCCGAAACCGATACGAACGGGGTGTCGCCGCCCCACTCTTCCGAAGTCACGCCGTGAACCGACAGTTCGCTACGGATGCGATCGAGATCAGCGCCCGGCTTGTCGATTTTGTTCACCGCAACAACCAGTGGAACACCAGCGGCCTTGGCGTGCTGAACGGCTTCAACGGTCTGCGGCATTACGCCGTCGTCCGCTGCAACCACCAGGATCACGATGTCGGTCGCCTTGGCACCACGGGCACGCATGGCGGTAAACGCGGCGTGACCAGGGGTGTCGAGGAAGGTGACCATGCCGCGTTCGGTTTCAACGTGGTACGCACCGATGTGCTGGGTGATACCACCGGCTTCGCCAGCAGCTACCTTGGCACGACGGATATAGTCGAGCAGCGAGGTCTTACCGTGGTCGACGTGGCCCATTACGGTCACAACCGGTGCACGGGAGAACGCTTCACCTTCAAACTTCAGGGACTCGGCCAGGGAATCTTCCAGGGCGGTGTCGCTGACCAGGGTCACTTTGTGGCCCAGCTCTTCGGCAACCAGTTGGGCAGTTTCCTGATCCAGTACCTGGTTGATGGTCGCTGGAGTACCCAGTTTGAACATGAACTTGATGATTTCAGCAGCCTTGACCGACATCTGCTGGGCAAGATCGCCAACAGTGATGGTCTCGCCGATCTTCACTTCGCGCACTACAGGGCCGGTTGGGCTCTGGAAACCGTGAGCGTTGCGTTTCTTCAGCTTGGCCTTGCCGCGACCACCACGACGGAAGCCATCGCTTTCTTCGTCGGTAGTACGTGGAGCAACGCGTGGAGCAGGCGCTTTCTCTTTGACCGAAGCACGATGCGGAGCGTTTTTGCGCTCACCATCGCCACTGCCACGACGACTGTTATCGTCGGCACGTGGTTTGTCCGGACGGCGCTGTTCGTTCTGCTTGTTACGAACGTCGGCAGACGGTGCTGGTGCAGCCGCCACAACCGGCGCGCTTTCACGTACTGGCTCGGCAACTGCAGCAGGCGCTGCAACGGCGTCGTTAGTAGCGGATTGCGCAGCAGCAGGCTGGCGACGTGCTTCTTCTTCGGCGCGACGCTTGGCTTCTTCTTCAGCCTTCTGACGTGCAGCATTTTCTACTGCGCGACGTTCTTCCAGTTCGCGTTTGCGCTCGGCTTCGATTTCTTCCGGGCTGCGCTGTACGAAAACTTTCTTTTTACGTACTTCAACACTGATGCTTTTGCTGCCAGCAACACGCAATGTGCTGGTGGTTTTACGCTGCAGTGTGATCTTGCGTGGTTCTTCCACTTTCGCCTTGTGGCTGCTTTTCAAGTGAGTCAGCAAAGATTGCTTCTCACTGTCAGTCACATGTTCTTCGGCGGCGGTGTGCGGCAGACCTGCCTCACGCATCTGCTGCAACAGGCGCTCTACCGGTGTTTTGACCTCATCGGCCAGTTGTTTCACCGTGACTTGCGTCATGCACTTCTCTCCTCAGGCCGCGCCTAATTACTCGAACCAGTGGGCTCGGGCGGCCATGATCAACTTGCCGGCACGATCATCGTCAATGCCGTCGATGTCGAGCAGGTCGTCAATAGACTGCTCGGCCAGGTCTTCGCGGGTAATTACGCCGCGCACCGCCAGTTCCATCGCCAAATCCTTGTCCATACCCTCAAGCGAGAGCAGGTCTTCGGCCGGATGGGCGTCTGCCAGCTTTTCCTCAGTAGCGATGGCTTTGGTCAACAAACGATCCTTGGCGCGAGCGCGAAGCTCGTTGACGGTTTCTTCGTCAAAGCCGTCGATGTTGAGCATTTCTTCCAACGGTACGTAGGCAATCTCTTCCAGGCTGGTGAAACCTTCATCTACCAGCACCTGTGCCAGGTCTTCGTCGACTTCCAGCTCGTCGATGAAGTTGCGCAGGATGTCGCCGGTTTCTGCTTGCTGCTTAGCCTGGATGTCCGATTCGGTCATCACGTTCAGGGTCCAGCCAGTCAACTGGCTAGCCAGACGCACGTTCTGACCACCTCGACCAATGGCCTGAGCCAGATTGTCTGCGCCAACGGCGATGTCCATTGCATGGGCATCTTCGTCAACGATAATTGCCGCCACTTCAGCCGGCGACATTGCATTGATTACAAACTGAGCCGGGTTGTCGTCCCACAGGACGATGTCCACACGCTCACCGCCCAACTCACCCGACACTGCCTGGACGCGCGAACCGCGCATACCGATGCAAGCGCCTTGCGGGTCGATGCGTTTGTCCTTGGAACGGACCGCGATCTTGGCGCGCGAACCCGGGTCACGGGATGCTGCCATTACTTCGATCAGGCCTTCAGCGATTTCCGGCACTTCGATGCGAAACAACTCGATCAGCATTTCCGGCGCGGTACGCGACAGGATCAGCTGCGGGCCGCGGTTCTCGGTGCGGATTTCCTTGAGCAGCGCACGCAGGCGCACGCCAACCCGGAAGGTTTCGCGAGAAATGATGTCTTCACGAGCCAGCAACGCTTCGGCGTTGTTACCCAGGTCGACGATCACGTTGTCGCGGGTCACTTTCTTCACGGTGCCGGAGATGATCTCCCCCAGGCGCTCGCGATAGGCATCAACGACTTGAGCGCGCTCGGCTTCGCGAACTTTCTGCACGATGACTTGCTTGGCAGTCTGCGCAGCGATGCGACCGAACTCAATGGACTCGATCTTTTCTTCGACTACATCACCAACCTGAGCACCAGGATGCGTTTCGGCAACCTTGCTCGGCCAGGTTTCGATGGCCGGATCGTCCAGGTCTGCTTCCTCGACGACCGTCCAGCGACGGAATGTCTCGTAAGCACCGGTGTGGCGATTGATTTCCACACGCAGATCGACTTCGTCCTCGAAACGTTTTTTGGTAGCAGTGGCCAGAGCCAGCTCCAACGCTTCAAAAATTACGTTTGCCGGTACGCCCTTTTCATTGGATACCGACTCAACAACCAGCAGTACTTCTTTGCTCATCGTACGCCTCGCCTTTCGCAAGCCATTGGATCCGCGGGATCCGCGTCTCAGTCAAAACTGGGAATAATGTTGGCCTTGTCGATCATATCGATCGGCAACAGGAACTCATGGTCTTCTACCTGCACCACGACGTCCTGCTCTTCTACACCGCGCAGAAGGCCCTGAAAGTTGCGTCGGCCTTCAAAAGGCGAGCGCAGCTTGATCTTCACTTGTTCACCGGCAAATTTTGCAAACTGCTCAATAGTGAACAGCGGGCGTTCCATGCCAGGCGAGGAAACTTCAAGGGTGTATTCAACGGCGATTGGATCTTCAACATCCAGAACACCACTGATCTGACGGCTGACAATGGCACAATCGTCCACCAGCACACCGCCCTCTTTATCGATATAAACGCGCAACATTGAGTGGCGACCTTGAGCCGAAAACTCAATACCCCAGCATTCATAGCCTAGGGCCACGACCACCGGGGCCAGCAAGGCCTGCAACTCTTCTAGCTTGCTCGACACCTGAACCCCCTCGTGCATGTATGTGCATGCTGTGCAAAATAAAAAAATGGGCGAAACGCCCATCCTTGAAACGCCGTCGAACAGCGGCGTTGAAAGTGTCCAGCTAACAAAAAGCCCCTTAAAAGGGGCTCCTTAAACTGGTTGCGGGGGCCGGATTTGAACCGACGACCTTCGGGTTATGAGCCCGACGAGCTACCAGACTGCTCCACCCCGCGACAAAGCTGGGGCGGAAGTATACGACCGATCCCTGACAGGGTCAATGTAACCTTCCACCTACAAGAAAGCCCGCTACTGCGGGCTCTCCTGATAATTGGTACCGAGAAGGGGACTCGAACCCCTACACCCTATGGGCACAACCACCTCAAGGTTGCGTGTCTACCAATTCCACCACCTCGGCAATACTACGTTTGAAACTCTTCTTACTTTTGCTCTTGAGCTGGAGGCACGTCAGTCGCTGGAGTAGCCGACTTTTGCTCTTGAAGCACCGGTACATCATCAGAAGCCGGTTGTTGCTTTGGAACTTCCAACACTGCTGGATTTGGCAAACCTACTTGAGTCAGCTCATGAGCCTTCTCTTTAGCAAAGTAACCTAACCCTAAGCTGGTTATGAAGAAACCGGCGGCAAGTATAGCAGTAAACTTACTAAGAAAGGTAGAGGAACCTTGGCTTCCGAACACAGTATTTGAAGCACCTGCTCCGAAAGACGCGCCAGCATCCGCACCTTTACCCTGCTGAAGCAATACCAGAGCAACTACGCCCAACGCACCCAGCAGATGAAAAACGACTACGACTGTTTCCAGCATTTTTTCAGTTTCCCGCGGCGCGACAAATCGCACCGAACTCATCTGCATTCAGGGAAGCCCCACCAATGAGCCCCCCATCGATATCCGGCATGCCGAACAGTTCGACCGCATTGGCCGCCTTCACGCTGCCGCCGTATAGAAGCCGCACACCTTGTGCGACCTCAGAATTCTCTGCCGCCAACTGAGCGCGAATGGCTGCATGCACATCCTGCGCTTGTTGCGGCGAAGCAGTCAGTCCGGTGCCAATGGCCCAGACCGGCTCGTAAGCGATTACTGCCTTTGCAAAAGCACCAACACCGAGCTCCTCAATGATACTGCCTAGCTGACGCCCGACAACCTCAAGAGTTTTTCCAGCTTCGCGCTCTTCAAGGGTTTCCCCTACGCACAACACTGGAATCAAGCCACATGCCTGTGCCGCTGCGAACTTGCGAATCAGCATTCCGTCCTGCTCGCCCATTATCTGGCGGCGCTCGGAGTGCCCGACAAGCACCAGGGAACAACCTGCATCCACCAACTGACTCGGCGAAATCTCACCAGTCAATGCACCTTGCATGGATTCCACCGCAGAATTCTGCGCGCCGACCGAAATCGACTTTCCTTCCAGGCCATCAATCACTTGATTGATATGCAAGAAAGGCGGGAATACCGCAACATCAACATCGCTCGGCAAGGCCAGATGACGAAGGCCATTGATCAGCTCAGCGACGCTGGCGCGGGTACCGTGCATCTTCCAGTTACCAGCTACCATAGGGCGACGCATGCTGTACCTCGTCGGTCAAAGTGGGCGCAGATGTTACCCAACACAATCATGGCTGGCAAGCCGAAATCAGGCAGAAACTTCAGTAACCAGTTTTGCCAGCTCTTCGGCATAGCCGCGAACCTGTTTTTCGTCCTCGCCTTCGACCATGACCCGCACCAGCGGTTCCGTCCCGGACTTGCGCAGCAGCACGCGCCCACGACCAGCCATGGCCTGGGTAACGCGCTCGCTTGCCTCTGTGACGAACGGGTGATCAAGAGGGCTCGCACCGCCGCCGAATCGAACATTGATCAGCACCTGAGGACACTTGCGCAGCGCCTGACGCGATTGCGCAAGCCCCTCGGAGCGAGTCTTCAGCGCCATCAATACCTGCAATGCAGCAATGATCGCGTCACCGGTGGTGGTGTGGTTGAAGCAGACAATGTGCCCCGAGTTTTCACCACCCACCAGCCAATTGCGCTCCAGCAACTCGGAGATTACGTACCGGTCGCCAACATTGGCCCGCACAAAAGGAATTGCCAGATCCGCCAGGGCCAATTCCAACCCCAGGTTACTCATCAGCGTACCGACCACGCCGCCCTGCAACTTGCCCTGCACATGCAGGTCGCGAGCAATGATGAACAGCAACTCATCACCGTCGACGACAGCACCGGTATGGTCAACCATCTGAACGCGGTCGCCATCACCGTCAAAGGCGATACCCAAATCAGCATGCTCGGCCAAGACGGCAGCTTGCAGCGGCTCCATATGGGTCGAACCGCAGTTTTCGTTGATGTTCAGGCCATTAGGATGAGCAGAAAGTACAACGACTTCGGCTCCCAGCTCACGGAATACACTCGGAGCCACCTTGTAGGTCGCGCCGTGAGCGCAGTCGATCACGATCTTCAAGCCCGCGAAACTGGTGCCTGTAGGGACGCTACTTTTGCAGAATTCGATATAGCGACCTGAAGCATCGTTGATGCGCGATACCTTGCCGATCTTGCTCGACTCGACCACGGTCATCGGCGTGTCGAGCAACTCTTCGATCATATGTTCGACTTCATCAGGAAGCTTGGTGCCTTTCCCGGAGAAAAACTTGATGCCATTGTCATCGTGAGGGTTGTGCGAGGCACTGATGACGATACCCGCTTCGGCCTGGAAGGTACGCGTCAAGTAGGCGATGGCCGGTGTAGGCATCGGCCCCAAGAGCATGACATCGGCACCCGCTGAAGTAAGTCCGGCCTCGAGCGCAGACTCGAACATATATCCGGAAATCCGGGTGTCCTTGCCCACCAACACCTTACAGGCGCCCATTTTGCGGAACGCCATGCCCGCAGCCCAGCCGAGCTTGAGCATGAAGTCAGGAGTAATCGGATACTCGCCCACCCGACCACGAATGCCGTCGGTACCAAAGTATTTCTTAGTCATAAGTACTCCATCATTCTTATTCGGCTGATTCTACTGCAGCGATCATTTGCACCACATCGACAGTTTCGGCCACATCATGGACGCGCAATATACGCGCCCCCTTAACCGAAGCCAGCGCTGCCAGCGCCAGACCGCCATATAGACGCTCGCCAATCGGGCGATTCAAAGCCTGACCGATCATGCTCTTTCGCGAAACCCCGACCAACAGGGGCCGCCCCAATGCATGCAAGGCTTCCATATGTTTGAACAAGCTTAAATTGTGTTGCAAGGTTTTTGCGAAGCCAAAGCCCGGATCAAGGATGATCCGGTCCGCTGTAATTCCTACCGACGCACACTGGGCCATGCGCTCGGCGAGAAACTCGCCCACCTCTTTCGTGACATCCCGATACTGCGGATTATCCTGCATGTCGCCCGGCTCACCAAGCATATGCATCAGACAGACTGGCAGGCCAGTGGCCGCAGCCGCATCCAGAGCGCCATCGCGCCGCAGAGAACGCACGTCATTGATCAACCCTGCGCCAAGTCGTGCAGCTTCGCGCATCACAGCTGGCGTCGAAGTGTCGACCGAGATAATGACATCCAGCTCCCGGTGAATTCGCTCGACGACCGGAGCTACGCGCTCAAGCTCTTCCAGCGGTGAAACCACCCTGGCACCTGGCCGGGTCGATTCGCCACCAACATCAATCAACGTCGCGCCAGCCGCCACCATAGCCTCGGCATGACGCAAGGCCGCATCGAGCTGGCTATATTGGCCGCCATCAGAGAAGGAATCGGGAGTGACATTGAGAATACCCATGACATGCGTCAGGGCTAAATCAAGAACCCGATTGCCGCAAGGCAACCGGGTCGAGGACTGAACAGAAGTCATTTCAAACCTTAAACGTCAGCAGCCGGACCGCCGATCGGTGTTTCCGGACGCGGATCCTGTGCCACCGGAGGCGTTCCGGAGCTACCGGCGCCGCCGCCTGACCAGTCGCGAGGCTCACGAGGCGTACGACCCGCCATGATGTCGTCGATCTGATCAGCGTCGATCGTTTCGTACTTCATCAAGGCATCAGCCATGGCATCGAGCTTGTCACGGTTATCGGTGAGGATCTGCTTGGCCGTGCCGTAGCACTGATCAATGATGCTGCGTACTTCGGAGTCGATCAACTTGGCTGTCTCACCGGAGAAGCTTGCACCCTGACCGCCACCGCCGCGACCGAGAAAAACCTCGCCCTCTTCTTCTGCGTACATCAACGGGCCGAGTTTTTCCGACAAGCCCCACTTGGTGACCATGTTCCGTGCAATCTGGCTGGCACGCATGATGTCGTTGGACGCACCGGTGGTGACGCCGTCGAAGCCCAAGGTCATTTCTTCAGCAATACGGCCGCCGTACAACGAGCAGATCTGACTGATCAATGCACGCTTGGACAGGCTGTAGCGATCTTCTTCCGGCAGGAACATGGTCACACCCAGCGCACGTCCGCGCGGGATGATCGACACCTTGTAGACCGGATCATGCTCAGGCACGACACGACCAACAATTGCGTGGCCAGCCTCGTGGTAAGCGGTGTTCTGCTTCTCTTTCTCGGACATAACCATGGATTTGCGCTCGGCGCCCATCATGATCTTGTCCTTGGCCAATTCGAACTCTTTCATTTCGACGATGCGCTTGCCAGCCCGGGCCGCGAACAACGACGCCTCGTTCACCAGGTTAGCCAGGTCAGCACCAGAGAAACCTGGGGTACCACGAGCGATCACAGCCGGAGCGACGTCGTCACCCATTGGCACTTTGCGCATGTGAACCTTGAGAATCTGCTCGCGACCACGGATATCCGGCAGACCGACGACGACCTGACGGTCGAAACGGCCCGGACGCAGCAGCGCAGGGTCCAGTACGTCCGGACGGTTGGTTGCAGCGATGACGATAATGCCGTCATTCATTTCAAAGCCGTCCATCTCTACCAGCAACTGGTTGAGAGTCTGCTCGCGCTCGTCGTGACCGCCACCCATGCCGGCGCCACGGTGGCGACCGACGGCGTCGATTTCATCGATGAAGATGATGCATGGCGCGTGTTTCTTGGCCTGTTCAAACATGTCTCGAACACGGCTCGCGCCGACACCGACGAACATTTCAACGAAGTCGGAACCGGAAATGGTGAAGAACGGCACTTTGGCTTCGCCGGCAATCGCCTTGGCGAGCAAGGTTTTACCGGTACCAGGAGGACCCACCATCAGCACACCGCGAGGAATGCGACCGCCCAGACGCTGGAATTTGCCCGGATCACGCAGGAACTCGACCAGCTCACCAACCTCTTCCTTGGCTTCGTCACAACCGGCAACGTCGCCCAAGGTGGTTTTCACCTGATCTTCGGAGAGCAGGCGTGCCTTGCTCTTGCCGAAGCTCATTGGCCCGCCCTTGCCACCGGCGCCGCCCTGCATCTGCCGCATGAAGAACATGAACACGGCGATGATCACCAGGATCGGGAAGCTAGCGACCAGGAGTTGAGTCCAGATGCTTTGCTGTTCAGGCTGCTTGCCTTCGACTACGACATGGTTGTCCACGAGGTCGCCAATCAGACCGTTGTCCTGGATTGCCGGACGAATCGTCTTGAAGCTGTCGCCATCGTTGCGTTTGCCGGTAATCACGTAGCCATCAACCGCTACGCGCTCGACCTTTCCATCCTTGACCTGCTGGATGAAATCGGAATAGTTGAGGGTCTGCGGCTCGTTAGGGCTGGAGAAGTTGTTCATCACTGTCACCAGGACAGCCGCGATGATCAACCACAGGATCAGATTCTTTGCCATATCGTTCAATTAACTACCCTCTGAAGCAAGCTCCGCTAATGGCGCGCGCTTCGCATGATATTCACCGGCCTAACTTACTACATTACCTACGGCTCTGGCAGGCGCCGTCTGTAACCCTTTGTGAAACACTTTCTACACAGTATTCGCTAATGCTCACGGGGCGAAATACGAAAAACCTATCGACCCGCAAAAAAACCTCGATTTACTCACTACGGCCGCGATAGCCCCAAGCCAGCATGTATTGCTCGCGGGAACTGCCACGGGAAGAGTCCGGCTTGATCATCTGAACCTTGTCGAATTTCTGACGAGCGTCCTTCACGTAAGCATCAAACCCTTCGCCCTGAAACACCTTGATCACGAAATTACCACCCGGCTTGAGTATCCGAGCCGCCAGATCAAGAGCCAGCTCACATAGAAACATGGCTTTTGGCATGTCCACCTCAGGCGTACCACTCATATTGGGGGCCATATCGGAAATCACAAGGTCCACCTGCGAATTACCCACGGCTTCAAGGATCTGAGCGAGCACTTCGTCCTGGGTGAAGTCACCCTGGATGAAAGTCACGTCCGGAATGCTGTCCATTTCCAGGATGTCCGAGGCGATCAGACGCCCCTGACCACCGATCAGCCGACTAGTGACCTGCGACCAGCCGCCGGGCGCCGCACCCAGGTCGACAACGCTCATACCCGGACGGATCAGCTTGTATTTCTCCTGGACCTCCAGAAGCTTGTAACTCGCACGCGAGCGGTAACCATCCTTCTGCGCCTGCTTCACATAGGGATCATTGACATGTCTTTGCAGCCACTTAAGGCTTGTCTTGGAACGGGCCACAGGCCACCTCGAAAATAAAACGGGTCGTGATTAATTGGGCGGTCCCGGACTCGCTCGGGTAAACTGGCCGCCGCTTTTTACAAGATCAGACGCAGGGGTCAGATTATGCCGCTCACTCAAGAGCAGAAGAAACAGTACAAATCCATTGGCCACCATCTGAAACCAGTTTTGACTGTGGCTGACAACGGCTTGACTGAAGGTGTGTTAGCCGAACTTGAACGCGCGTTGGCGGATCACGAGCTGATTAAAATCAAGCTCAACATCCTCGATCGCGAGTCGCGCCTGGCGAACATTGCAGAACTGTGCAAGGTCGGCAAAGCGGACCTGGTTCAGGTCATCGGCAAGATGGCACTGATTTACCGCAAGAACTTCAGCGTCAACAAGCAGCTGTCGAACGTTCATCGCTTCAAGTGATGACAAGGGTCAAGGGTGTGCTTCGCGCACCCTGGCACCCCACCCTGGCACCGGCTGCAACACCAGCACCAGTCCGGAAAAACCCAGGACAAGATAGCTGAACACCTGCCAACGCACGGCATCCGGCCAGCCAATACGCACCGCGACATACATCGCACACGCATACAGCGCCATCAGCAGCAGTTGCCCGCGAATATCCCGCCATAGACTGGCAAGGCCCTCGGCCTGAACCAGCACCAAAGCCTGAAAGATCACACACGCTGCGGCGAACCCCACCATCAGCGCATCAAACATGCCTGCAATTTCGTCGATCAGCAGCGGCGCCAGGCCAATTTTGCCCAGCACCGGCAGCAGACCGATATGCAACAGCCACAGACCACCCACCCACAACATCTGAGCGAGCTGCCAAAGCATGGCGCCCGCACGTAGCGGGCGCCTGCGTTTAGATGTGGCGAACTTCGACAATCTCGTACTCGATAACGCCGCCAGGCGTTTTCACGGCAACCACATCACCCTCTTCCTTGGCAATCAAGGCGCGAGCCAGTGGCGAGCCGACCGAAATCTTGCCGAGTTTGAAGTCAGCCTCATCCTCACCCACGATGTGGTAAGTGACGCGCTCGTCAGTCTCGACATTGGCGATTTCAACGGTGGTGCCGAAAATCACTTTCCCGGTGTGAGGAATGGTCGTGACATCAATGATGACCTGATTCTGAATCCGGCCTTCAATGTCACGAATCCGCGCCTCAACCATACCTTGCTGCTCGCGAGCAGCGTGGTATTCGGCGTTTTCTTTCAAGTCACCCAACTCGCGGGCCGTACCGATGTCCTGGCTGAGCTTCGGACGGACGACCTTGGTCAGGTGAGCGTGTTCTTCTTCCAGGGCCTTCGCGCCCTTGACGGTCATTGGATACTTGATCATGCCTTCAATCCTGCGTGTAGATCCTGCAAGCGGCGCACGGTCTTCTCGGGACCGAACTTCAGCGCTTCGCAGATAGCTTCGCCAGCAGCAATAGTTGTGGTGCAGTAAATCTTGTGCTGCAAGGCATTACGACGAATGGAATAGGAGTCAGCGATCGACTGACGGCCTTCGGTGGTGTTGATGATCAGAGTGACTTCGTCGTTCTTGATCATGTCGACCACGTGCGGACGACCCTCGGTCACCTTGTTCACACGACGCACTTTCAGGCCTGCGGCTTCGATCAGCTTGGCAGTACCGGCAGTGGCGACCACTTCGAAACCCAAGTTGATCAGATCACGCGCCACGCCTGCAACCAGTGGCTTGTCGTCATCACGCACGCTGATGAACGCAGTTCCGCCGGTCGGCAGCACTTCGCTGGCACCCATCTGGGCCTTGGCGAACGCTTCGCCGAAGGTGTCGCCCACGCCCATCACTTCACCGGTGGACTTCATCTCTGGGCCCAGGATCGGGTCCACGCCAGGGAATTTGGCGAATGGGAACACCGCCTCTTTCACGCTGTAGAAGTTCGGAATGATTTCTTTGGTGAAGCCGATTTCCTTCAGGGTTTTACCGGCCATCACGCGAGCCGCGATCATTGCCAGGGAAACACCGATGCACTTGGACACGAACGGTACGGTACGGGAGGCGCGCGGGTTGACTTCGATGACGTAGATGTCTTCGCCTTGCAGCGCCAACTGAACGTTCATCAGGCCGACAACACCCAGTTCCAGGGCCATTTTCTTGACCTGTTCGCGCATCTCGTCCTGGATGTGTGCAGGCAGCGAGTACGGCGGCAGGGAGCATGCGGAGTCACCGGAGTGAACGCCAGCCTGCTCGATGTGCTGCATGATCGCGCCGATCACCACGTCGGTGCCGTCGCAGACCGCATCCACGTCCATTTCGATGGCGCAATTGAGGAAGTGGTCGAGCAGCACCGGGCTGTCGTTGGACACTTTCACCGCATCGCGCAGGTAGCGCTTGAGCTCTTCTTCTTCGTAGACGATTTCCATCGCACGGCCGCCCAGTACGTAGGACGGGCGAACCACCAGCGGGTAACCGATCTTGGCAGCGGCACGAATTGCTTCGTCTTCGCTGCGCACGGTGGCGTTTGGCGGCTGACGCAGGTTCAGGCGCTCAACCATTTGCTGGAAGCGCTCACGGTCTTCGGCACGGTCGATAGCATCAGGGCTGGTGCCGATGATCGGTACGCCAGCTTCTTCCAGGGCGCGAGCCAGTTTCAGCGGGGTTTGGCCGCCGTACTGGACGATCACGCCCTTCGGCTTCTCGACGCGGCAGATTTCCAGCACGTCTTCCAGGGTCACTGGCTCGAAGTACAGGCGATCAGAGGTGTCGTAGTCGGTGGAAACGGTTTCCGGGTTGCAGTTGACCATGATGGTCTCGTAACCGTCTTCGCGCAGGGCCAGTGCCGCGTGTACGCAGCAGTAGTCGAACTCGATGCCCTGGCCAATACGGTTTGGACCGCCGCCGAGGATCATGATCTTGTCGCGGCCCGACGGTACAGCTTCGCACTCTTCCTCGTAAGTCGAGTACATGTAGGCGGTGTCGGTGGCGAACTCGGCCGCGCAGGTGTCAACGCGCTTGTAGACCGGGAAGATCTCCAGCTTGTGACGGTGGCGACGCAGCGCCTTCTCGGTCACGCCCAGCAGCTTGGCCAGACGCATGTCGGAGAAGCCTTTGCGCTTTAGGCGGAACATCAAGTCGCGGTCGATGCTGGCCAGACCAAGGGTCTTGACCTTCTCTTCTTCCTTGATCAGATCTTCGATCTGCACCAGGAACCACGGGTCGATCATGTTCATGCCGAAGATGTCTTCGACCGACAGGCCGGCGCGGAAGGCATCAGCCACGTACCAGATACGCTCGGCACCCGGCACGGTCAGTTCGCGCTTGAGGATGCTCATGCTTTCCGGGTTGCTCAGGTCGAGCTTCTCGTCCAGGCCGCAAACGCCCACTTCCAGGCCGCGCAGGGCTTTCTGCAGGGATTCCTGGAAGGTCCGGCCGATGGCCATGACTTCACCGACCGACTTCATTTGAGTGGTCAGGCGTGCGTCGGCTTTCGGGAATTTTTCGAAGGCGAAGCGTGGCAGCTTGGTCACGACGTAGTCGATGGACGGCTCGAAGGATGCAGGAGTAGCGCCGCCGGTGATTTCGTTCTGCAGCTCGTCCAGGGTGTAGCCGATCGCCAGCTTGGCGGCGATGCGCGCAATCGGGAAACCAGTGGCTTTCGAGGCCAGTGCCGAGGAGCGGGATACACGCGGGTTCATCTCGATCACGACCATACGACCAGTGTCCGGGCAGATGCCGAACTGGACGTTGGAGCCGCCGGTTTCCACGCCGATCTCACGCAGTACCGCCAACGAGGCGTTACGCATGATCTGGTATTCCTTGTCCGTCAGGGTCTGTGCCGGAGCAACGGTGATCGAGTCACCGGTGTGCACGCCCATCGGGTCAAAGTTTTCGATCGAGCAAACGATGATGCAGTTGTCCTTCTTATCGCGGACAACCTCCATTTCGTATTCTTTCCAGCCGATCAGGGATTCGTCGATCAGCAGCTCTTTGGTCGGCGACAGATCCAGACCACGGGCGCAGATTTCTTCGAACTCTTCACGGTTGTAAGCGATACCGCCACCGGTGCCGCCCATGGTGAAGGACGGACGGATGATGCACGGGAAGCCGAGCTTCTCGAGGACCGCGTTGGCCTCTTCCATGCTGTGGGCGATACCCGAACGCGGGCAGTCCAGGCCGATGGATTTCATCGCCTTGTCGAAGCGCGAACGGTCTTCGGCCTTGTCGATGGTGTCAGCGTTTGCGCCGATCATCTCTACGCCGAACTTCTCCAGAACGCCTTCGCGCTCCAGATCCAGTGCGCAGTTCAGAGCGGTCTGGCCACCCATGGTTGGCAGCAGCGCGTCCGGACGCTCTTTCTCGATGATCTTGGCAACGGTCTGCCACTTGATCGGCTCGATGTAGGTCGCGTCGGCCATGTCCGGGTCGGTCATGATGGTCGCTGGGTTGGAGTTCACCAGGATGACGCGGTAACCCTCCTCGCGCAGGGCTTTACAGGCCTGGGCGCCGGAGTAGTCGAATTCGCAGGCCTGGCCGATCACGATCGGGCCAGCGCCGAGAATCAGGATGCTTTTAATGTCTGTACGTTTTGGCATGGGTTTGTCACTCAAATCCGCAGGTCAGTCGGCAAGCCGTCTTGTTCAATCTTTGAAGTCTTGAGGGGGCCACCGGTGTCGGGACCGCCCTCAAGCTTTGCTACATCACGGCAAGCGATTAGCGTCGCTTGGCCATTTCATTGATGAAGCGATCGAACAGGGGTGCTACGTCGTTCGGGCCAGGGCTGGCTTCAGGGTGACCCTGGAAGCTGAAGGCGCTCTTGTCGGTACGCTCGATGCCTTGCAGGGTGCCGTCGAACAGCGATTTGTGGATCGCGCGAACGTTGGCTGGCAAGGTCGTTTCATCTACCGCAAAACCGTGGTTTTGGCTGGTGATCATCACCACACCGGTATCCAGGTCCTGGACCGGGTGGTTGGCACCGTGGTGGCCGTGCCCCATTTTCAGGGTCTTGGCACCGGAGGCCAGGGCCAGCAGTTGGTGACCAAGGCAGATACCGAAGACCGGAATTTCGGTTTCCAGCACATCCTTGATCGCCTGGATCGCGTAGTCGCAAGGTTCCGGGTCACCAGGGCCGTTGGACAGGAACACGCCGTCCGGCTTCAAGGCCAGCGCTTCAGCAGCCGGCGTCTGTGCAGGCACTACGGTCACGCGGCAACCGCGCTCGACCAGCATGCGCAGGATGTTCAGCTTGACGCCGTAGTCGTAGGCCACCACGTGGTACGGCAGCTCGGAGGCTTCGATGGTCGCGTGGCTGTCGGTTTTCAAATCCCAGACAGTCGAGCGCCACTCGTACTTCTCTTTGGTGCTGACGACTTTCGCCAGGTCCATGCCTTTGAGGCCAGGGAAACCCTGGGCGGCGGCGATGGCGGCCTCTTCTGAAATGTTGTCACCGGCCATGATGCAGCCGTTCTGCGCGCCTTTTTCACGCAGGATGCGCGTCAGGCGGCGAGTGTCGATACCGGCGATTGCCACAACGTTGTTGGCTTTCAGGTAGTCAGACAGAGACATCGTGTTACGCCAGTTACTCGCAACCAGTGGCAGGTCACGGATAACCAGGCCCGCGGACCAGACGCGGTCGGACTCGGCGTCTTCCGGCGTGGTGCCGGTGTTGCCGATGTGCGGGTAAGTCAGGGTAACGATCTGTTGGGCGTAGGAAGGATCGGTAAGGATTTCCTGATAGCCGGTCATGGCGGTGTTGAACACCACCTCACCAACGGTTTGACCGTCGGCTCCAATGGCTTCGCCGCGAAAAATGCTGCCATCAGCAAGGGCGAGTATGGCTGGCTTAGTCAAGAAGACCTCCCGTAAATAAAGCCTGAAAGGGCGATCGCAGGTTGTAAAAAAGCGGAGTGACGTATGGACACGTCACCCCGCTTCTTCACCGAATTATTCTGCGCGCTTTTAGTGGACACACTAAAGCTGTAGCTTACAGAAAAAGGCTTTTTTGGTCTACCGCCAATGAGCCTTAAAGGCCGAGGAATGCGACAGGACGTCGCTTGGCGGAGTAAAACCGGGCTCAAACACTCTCTTTGAACCCGATTTCGGGGCGCATCTTAACGCAGATCGAGGACGTCTTGCATGTCATAAAGACCTGGCTCACGACCGTCCAACCACAACGCGGCACGTACCGCGCCCTTGGCGAAGGTCATGCGACTGGACGCTTTATGCGTGATCTCCAGCCTTTCACCCTCACAGGCGAACAGCACCGTATGGTCGCCGACCACATCACCACCGCGAACAGTGGCAAAGCCAATCGTTTCACGTTCGCGAACACCGGTATGACCTTCACGGCCATACACCGCAACCTTCTGCAGATCACGATCCAGGGCACTTGCGATGACTTCACCCATACGCAGAGCAGTACCTGAAGGCGCATCGATCTTGTGCCGATGATGAGCCTCGATGATCTCGATATCCGCGTCATCACCCAGCACACGAGCAGCCATGTCGAGCAGCTTCAGTGACAGGTTTACACCGACACTGAAATTGGCTGCGAACACGATCGGGATATCCTTGCCGGCCTCGGCCAGCAGCTGCTTCTGCGCGACGTCCAGCCCTGTCGTGCCGATCACCATGGCCTTGCCCGCCTTACGGCAGAACGCGAGGTTTTTCAGCATGACTTCCGGAAGGGTGAAGTCGATCAGCACGTCGAACTCATCAGCCACCGCGTCCAGATTGCCGGACAACGGAACACCGATACGCCCCAGCGAGGCCAGTTCACCGGCGTCCACGCCAATCAGCGTACTGCCGGGGCGAACGATGGCTGCCGTCAGCCCGGTCAGCGGCGCGCGTTGCTGCACCGCCTCGACCAGAATCTTGCCCATGCGCCCGGCAGCGCCCATCACAGCTATACGTCGCATGCCGACTCCTTACAAATCGCCGAAGAAGCGCTTCACACCTTCGAACCAACCCGTGGTTTTAGGCGAATGGCTGTTGTTTTCCGCCAGCGAACTGCGGAACTCTTCCAGCAACTCGCGCTGACGACGACCCAGGTTGACCGGGGTTTCGACCGCCACACGACACATCAAGTCACCAGCACCGCCGCCGCGCACTGGCGCAACGCCCTTGCCGCGAACACGGAACTGCTTGCCGGTCTGAGTCCCTTCAGGGATTTTCAGTTTGACTCGACCATCAAGGGTCGGAATCTCCAGCTCACCACCCAGCGCAGCATCGACAAAGCTGATAGGCACTTCGCAGAACAGGTGCTTGCCGTCGCGCTGGAAGATCGCGTGCTCACGCACGTTGATCACCACGTACAGGTCGCCAGTCGGACCACCCTGAGCCCCCGCCTCGCCTTCGCCGGACAGACGAATGCGGTCACCGGTATCGACGCCGGCCGGCACTTTCACCGAGAGGGTTTTGTACTCTTCGACACGACCTTGACCGTCGCACGAGTCGCACGGATCGGAAATGATCTTGCCCTGGCCATGGCAGCGCGGGCATGTCTGCTGCACCGAGAAAAAGCCCTGCTGCATACGGACTTGACCGATACCGCCACAGGTCGGGCAAGTGATCGGCGAGGAGCCTTTCTTGGCACCCGAACCGTCGCACGGCTTGCAGTTGACCAATGTCGGAACACGGATATTCACGGTTGTACCGCGCACCGCTTCTTCCAGATTCAGTTCCAGGGTGTAACGCAGGTCGCTACCGCGCTGAGCGCCGCCACGAGAACCGCCGCGACCGCCACCAAAGAAGTCGCTAAAGACATCACCAAAGATGTCGGAGAAGTTCTGACCGCCAAACCCGGCACCGCCGCCACCCATGCTTGGGTCGACACCGGCATGACCGTACTGGTCGTACGCCGCGCGCTTGCTGGAATCGGACAGGACTTCGTAGGCCTCGTTGGCCTCCTTGAACATATCTTCCGACGCTTTGTCATCAGGATTACGGTCCGGGTGGTGCTTCATCGCCAGGCGACGGTAGGCCTTTTTCAGGTCTGCTTCGCTAGAGCCACGCTCAACACCCAACACTTCGTAATAGTCACGCTTTGCCATAAGTCTTTGCACTCTTAAGGACGTTCGGCAAACCCCTCCTGAGCCTTGCCAAACTCGTTGAGCCCCAATACAGGCCCGGACCCAACTCACGTCAATTCAACGATCCTGGTCTTTGATTCATTGCGGTACTTTCGGCTCGAAAAGCAGGAGCATTTCCGGCCATACCGCCAACACACGAGCCTTGTCGCACGCTGTAAAAATTCGCTAACTCCAGACACGCCAACGCGGGAGCAAGCCCCCGCGCGGCGACATCCTACCAGTCACCGCCTAAAGGCAGTCAACCGGCCGACCAACAACTTACTTGTGGTCTTTGACTTCTTCGAACTCAGCGTCGACGACGTCGTCAGCCTTCTCGGCCGATTCGCCTTGCGGTGCAGCACCTTCAGCAGGTTGAGCCTGCTCGGCGTACATCTTCTGCGCTACTGGAGCGGAGACTTTCGACAACTCTTCAACCTTGGCTTCGATCGCGGCCTTGTCGTCGCCTTTGACAGCGGCTTCCAGCGCAACCACAGCGGCTTCGATTGCAGTCTTCTCTTCAGCAGTCACTTTATCGCCAGCGTCTGCAACCATTTTGCGCGTCGAGTGAACCAGCGCATCGCCCTGGTTGCGAGCGGTTGCCAGCTCTTCGAACTGGCGATCTGCGTCGACGTTGGCTTCAGCATCGCGAATCATCTGCTGAATCTCTTCCTCGGACAGACCGGAGTTGGCCTTGATCACGATCGACTGAGTCTTGCCGGTAGCCTTGTCTTTGGCGCCTACGTGCAGAATGCCGTTGGCGTCGATGTCGAAGGTCACTTCAATTTGTGGCACGCCACGTGGTGCTGGTGGAATCTCGGCCAGGTCGAACTTGCCCAAGGACTTGTTCTGTGCGGCTTGCTTACGCTCACCTTGCAGCACGTGAATGGTCACAGCGCCCTGGTTGTCGTCGGCAGTCGAGAACACTTGCGATTTCTTGGTAGGAATCGTGGTGTTTTTCTCGATCAGCGCGGTCATCACGCCACCCATGGTTTCGATACCCAGGGTCAGCGGGCTAACGTCCAGCAGCAGAACGTCTTTCACGTCACCGGCCAATACTGCGCCCTGGATAGCAGCACCCATGGCAACGGCTTCGTCCGGGTTCACATCTTTACGCGCTTCTTTACCGAAGAACTCGGTCACCAGCTTCTGAACCAGTGGCATACGGGTCTGACCGCCGACCAGGATCACGTCGTTGATGGCGCCAATGTCGATGCCGGAGTCTTTCAGAGCGATGCGGCAAGGGTCGATGGTGCGTTGAACCAGGTCTTCTACCAGCGCTTCGAGCTTGGCGCGGGAGATTTTCACGTTCAAGTGCTTAGGACCGGTGGCGTCTGCAGTGATGTACGGCAGGTTCACGTCGGTCGAATTGCTCGAAGACAGCTCGATCTTGGCTTTTTCAGCGGCTTCTTTCAGGCGCTGCATGGCCAGCGGGTCACCTTTAAGGTTCATGCCGCTTTCTTTCTTGAATTCGTCAACGAGGTAGTCGATCAGGCGAATGTCAAAGTCTTCACCGCCCAGGAACGTGTCACCGTTGGTGGCCAGAACTTCGAACTGGTGCTCGCCATCGACTTCAGCGATTTCGATCACGGAAACGTCGAAAGTACCGCCGCCCAAGTCGTAAACGATCACGGTGTGATCGCCCTTCGCCTTGTCCATACCGTAAGCCAGAGCAGCTGCGGTTGGTTCGTTGATGATACGTTTTACGTCCAGGCCCGCGATGCGGCCGGCGTCTTTGGTGGCTTGACGCTGGCTGTCGTTGAAGTAGGCCGGAACGGTGATTACCGCTTCGGTCACTGGCTCGCCGAGGTAATCTTCGGCGGTCTTCTTCATTTTCTTCAGAATTTCAGCCGAGATTTGTGGCGGCGACATTTTCTGGCCGTTCACTTCAACCCACGCATCGCCGTTATCAGCCTTGGCGATTTTGTACGGGACCATCTTGATGTCTTTCTGTACGACTTCTTCGTCGAACTTACGACCGATCAGACGCTTCACCGCATACAGGGTGTTGTGCGGATTGGTCACAGCCTGACGCTTGGCCGATTGACCAACGAGGATTTCACCATCGTTGGCATAAGCGATGATCGACGGCGTGGTACGCGTGCCTTCAGCGTTTTCAATAACTTTGGCTACGCCGTTTTCAAGCACGGAGACGCAGGAGTTGGTAGTCCCCAGGTCGATACCGATAATTTTGCCCATGTTAACTCTCCCGAAACTTTGGATTTGGTTGCCGCAGCAGTGGTGGCTAACTGCGGTAGCACTTAAACGCTTGACTTCTAAATGGGGGCCTTGCGGCTAATTTCAAGCCTGCTCGTCAATCGAAGGCGAAACCGGTGCCGGCGCCTTGCTGACCACGACCATGGCCGGGCGCAACAGGCGACCGTTGAGCTGATAGCCCTTCTGGAACACCTTGAGCACGCTGTTCGGCTCGACGTCGGCGCTTTCCTGCATGGCCATTGCCTGATGCTGAACGGCGTTGAACGGTTCGCCATGCGGATCGATCGCTTCCAGCTGATAACGCTTCAGGGTGTCCTGGAACATTTTCAGGGTCAGCTCGATGCCTTCGCGCATTGGACGAATGCTTTCGTCGTCCGGGCTGGACAATTCCAGACCACGCTCCAGGCTGTCGATGATCGGCAACAAGTCACCGGCGAATTTCTCCAGGGCGAACTTGTGAGCCTTTTCCACATCCTGCTCGGCGCGACGGCGGACGTTCTGCAGATCAGCCGCTACACGCAAAGCCTGATCATGAGCACCAGCCAATTGCTCTTCGAGCACTTGAATACGAGCCGCCAGCTCATCACCCGAATCCTGGGCAGCCTGATCTGCGTCTAGATTTTGCGTATCCACTGTCTGTTCGTCAGCCATAGATTTCTCCTTTCAATATCGTCCGCGAGCTCAACTCACGCTTCTGCCCAGCTATATGGGGCCGCAAAATCCAGCTTCAAGGGGCGCTTATTTATTAACCCTACAAAAAACAGCTGCATTGTCATTCCTGGGTGCACTAAGGATTTCGTCGGGCCAAGCAAATCGAGCTAAGGGAGGGCATTGTCAGCCAGAAACAAAACACTGTATAAATAACCAGACCTAAACCCTGGGAGCGGCCTTCATGCTGGTGCACCTTTCCGTACATAACTACGCCATCGTTGAACATCTCGATCTCGAACTTGATCGCGGGATGAGCGTGATCACTGGGGAAACCGGCGCCGGTAAGTCGATCATGCTCGACGCCCTCGGCCTGACCCTGGGCGATCGGGCCGACAGCGGCGTGGTCCGTCCCGGTGCCGACAAGGCCGATATCCTGGCAACCTTCGATCTGGTCGATATTCCAGAAGCGAGTGCCTGGCTGGCCGAGCGCGACCTGGAGAGCGACGGCCCGTGCATTCTGCGCCGGGTGATCACCGCCGAAGGACGCTCACGCGGCTATATCAACGGCACGCCTTGCCCCCTCGGCGACCTCAAGGCCCTGGGTGAACTGCTGATTGATATCCACAGCCAGCATGAACATCAATCCCTGCTCAAGACCGACACGCACCGCCGCCTGCTCGATGAATACGCGAGTGCAACAGACCTTGCCCGTCAGGTACATCTGGCCGCCCAACGCTGGCGCCAGACCCGCCAGGAGCTGGAACGTCTTTCCAATTCCGGCGATGAGCAGCGCGCCCGCCATCAATTGCTCAGCTATCAACTCGAGGAACTGGAAAACCTCGGCCTCGGCGAAAATGAGCTGGAGCAGCTGGAACAGGAACACAAGAACCTGACTAACGCCGAAACCCTGCTGGGCATTTGTCGGCAAGTGGTCGAACAATGCAGCGAAAGTGACTCCGGGAATGTGCTGAACGCCCTTACTGCCAGCCTCAATCGCCTTTCGAGCGTCAATAATTCGATTGGCGCCCTGGGCGAAGCCAGCAGCCTGCTGACCAGCGCACAGATCCAGGTCGAAGAAGCCGTGGGAGAACTGAACCGCTTCCTTGATAACTTCGATGCCGATCCAGCGCGTCTTCAGTACCTGGAGGAACGCCTTGATGCGATCTATACCATGGCACGCAAACACCGCATCCGGCCGACCGAAGTGGCCGAGATGCAGCAGCGCTTGCTGGATGAAATCGAAACCCTGAACGCCAATGACGAATCCATCGAGCGACTGAGCGATGAACTGGCCTCCTATGCCCGTCATTATCAGGAAAAGGCTCGCGAGCTCAGCGATTTGCGTCATCAGGCCTCAAGCAGCCTTGCCAGCGCCGTGGAGCATGAAATCCAGCGACTGGGCATGCCTGGTGGGCGCTTCACTATCGAGCTGCGCCCCAACAGTAGCGATGAACTGCTACCCAATGGTCTTGAGCAGGTAGAGCTGCTGGTGAGCGCTAACCCGGGCCAACCTTTGAAAGCGCTGGCAAAAGTGGCATCCGGCGGCGAACTGTCACGGATCAGCCTGGCAATTCAAGTGATCACCGCGCAAACCTCCCGGGTACCGACCCTGGTGTTCGATGAAGTAGACGTGGGCATCGGCGGTCCAACCGCCGAAATCGTAGGCCAGTTGTTGCGTCGACTTGGGGAGCGCGGGCAGGTATTGACAGTCACTCACTTACCGCAAGTAGCTGCACAGGGACATCAACATCTATTCGTACACAAAGTGCGCGGCGAAGATGCCACTCACACAGCCGTCGCCAAGTTGAGCAAGAACGATCGTGTCGAAGAAGTCGCGCGAATGCTGGGAGGCATCGACCTTACAAAGGAATCTCTGGCTCACGCCAGGAAAATGGTCGTCACCGCAAAAATTTAAGATCGATAGAAAGCACGAAGGCGACCCTGGGGTCGCCTTCGCTCGTTTCGCGAACCTTAAGTTCGCGCGACATGCTTACTTTTTCTTGCGTACGTACAGTACGAGATTGTGATCCACCATCTCGAAGCCATACTTGTCGACGATTGCTTTCTGCAGTCGCTCGATTTCTTCGTCGAAGAATTCGATCACTTCACTGGTCTCGACGTTGACCATATGGTCGTGATGCTTGCCGTCGTCCAGCTCGAAGACCGCATGGCCCCCGTCGAAGTTGTGTCGCACCACAAGGCCAGCTGCCTCGAACTGGGTCAGGACACGGTAAACCGTGGCCAGACCGACGTCCTCACCAGCCTCCATCAGCGCCTTGTAGACGTCCTCGGCACTCATGTGGCGTTGCTCGGCGGAATCGAGCATTTGCAGAATTTTGACCCGTGGAAGGGTCACTTTGAGGCCGGCTTTGCGTAGTTCGCTATTTTCAACCATGGTCAGCTTTCTCGCGATGCTGCTTCGCAGCTTCTCTTAATGCGGGTATGATCGGCGTTTACGTTGTCCCAGCCAAGATAGTGGAAGTCGCCCACCGATGCAAAACACCAAGCTCTTGCTAACCAGTTTCACCTTTGTGGGACTGCTCGCACTCGCCGGTTGTTCATTCCCCGGGGTTTACAAAATCGACATCCAGCAGGGCAATGTCGTCACGCAGGACATGATAGACCAGTTACGCCCGGGAATGACCCGCAAGCAAGTACGGTTTATCATGGGCAACCCTCTGTTGACCGACACGTTCCATGCCGATCGCTGGGATTATCTGTACAGCCTGCAACCGGGTGGCGGTGAACGCCAACAGGAACGCATTAGCGTTATCTTCAACCCAAATGACCAACTTGTCAGCCTCTCTGGCGATTTCATGCCAGGCGTGAGCCGCGACGAAGCCATTCTCGGCAAGGACAGCGGCACTACAGTTGCTGCACCAGCAGAAAACGTCGAGACGCCGAAACCGGAGAAACCGGTCAAGCCAGGTTCGTTGCTGGACCAGATCCAGAAGGATGTCGACGGTGTAGAAACCGTTCCAGTCCCGACTCCAGAACCTCTGGAAACCTCGCCGCAATAATTTGCGACGCAATAAAAAACCCGGCATGTCCGGGTTTTTTATTGTCCAGCATTTAAGCGAATCATTGATTCCGGGTTTTGGCCTCAGCAGCTTTGGCTGCGCGCAACCGACGAACTTCTTTCGGATCAGCCTGCAATGGCCGGTATATTTCGATGCGATCTCCAGCCTGGACAAGATGTTTGTCCGGATCAGCAATGACTTTACCGAAGATCCCCACCGGACAGCTGGCCAGATCCAGCTCGGAAAACGCCTCGCCGATGCCTGACTTGAGCAAAGCCGCCCGCACAGTCGTTCCTGCCGGCACAGTTACCGACATGAGCACTTGACGATCAACGGCGGCATACACCACTTCAACCTCAATCATCGACTCAACCATGCATCTGTTTGGCGCGCTGGCAGAAAGCATCCACCAGCGTATTGGCCGCCTGATTGAACAACGGCCCCAAGGTCGCGCGCACAATCGGCCCGGCGTAATCGAACGACAGGTCCAGGCTGATCTTGCAGGCTTTCTCGCCCAAGGGCTTGAACACCCAGACGCCATGCAATTGATTGAACGGCCCTTCCTCGAGGTTCATCTCGATCGAATGCCCAGGCACCAGCGTGTTGCGCGTTACGAAATGCTGGCTGAGACCACCCTTGGCCACGCCGACGCTAGCGCGCATATGCTCGGGAGAACTCTCCAGGACTTCGGCCGATGAGCACCACGGCAGAAATTCCGGGTAACGCGCCACGTCGTTGACCAGGTCATACAGCGCTTGCGCCGGATACGGCAGCAGGGCCGAACGTTGAATGTGTGTCGTCATGTCAGCGTCACTTCCACAGCTGGGCGGCAAATACTACGAGAATGCCGATGGGCGCCACATAGCGCATCAAGAACAGGGACAGGGCGAACAGCGCAGGGTTGCGGATCGACAATTCGTCGCGTACCGCTTCACGGCCCATCACCCAGCCTGCAAACACCACGAAACACAAACCACCGAGTGGCAACATGATTCGCGAGGTGAAGAAATCGATCACACCAAAGAAGTCCAGGCCACCGGCCGCGCCCCATTGATAGAGGTGGAACATCCCGCCTTCGTTCACGAAAAACTTGGCTTCCTTCCAGATATTGAAGGAAAACACCGTGCCCAGACCGACAAACCAACAAATGAAGGCCAGCCAAAAAGTAACCCATGCGCGGCTGACTTTCGTGCGCTCAACCAGGTAAGCCACCATCGGCTCAAGCAGGGAAATTGCGGAGCTCCAGGCTGCAATCGCTACGAGCACGAAGAACACTACGCCCATCAACTGGCCGAACGCTACGTTACCAAACGCAAAGGGCAGGCTGACGAACATCAAGCCAGGACCTTCGCTTGGGTTCAGGCCGCCAGCGAACACAATCGGAAACAACGCCAGACCGGCCACCAGGGAAACGAAGGTATCGAGCAGTGCCACGCCGACAATGGTGCCGGAAATCGATGAATTCTTTGGCATATACGCGCCGTAGATCATGATCGAACCGACGCCCACGCTCAGTGAAAAGAACGCGTGCCCCATGGCTGGCAGCAAACCGTCGAGTACTTTTTCCGGGTGGAAGTCGAACATGAAATGCACGCCTTCCATGAAATGCCCGGTAGTCATGCTGTAGCCCAGCAGAACAAGCACCATCACAAACAGCAGCGGCATCATGATTCGCAAGCTGCGTTCCAGCCCCGCGACCACGCCTTTGGCGATCACTACGGCCGATAGCAGCATGAAAATCGTGTGCCAAAGTGTCAGGCGCCACGGATCAGCGATCACATTGCCGAAATAAGCGCCGACCTCATCAGGTGTTGCACCCTGGAAGTCGCCACGGCCCATGTCGATGATGTAATCCAGCGACCAGCCGCCCACCACACTATAGAAAGACAGGATCAGCAACGCCGTGATCATCCCGGCGAATGCGCCCCAGGACCATTTGCCCGAATGCCCGGCTTCCAGCGCCAATACCTTCAAGGCGTTGGCCGGGCTTTGACGTGCACGACGGCCGATCAGGGTTTCGGCCAGCATGACCGGCACACCGATCAGCGCGATACAGGCCAGGAACATCAGCACGAAGGCGCCGCCGCCATAGACACCGACCATGTACGGGAATTTCCAGATACTACCCAGGCCCACGGCCGAACCGGTCGCGGCGAGTATGAAGACCCAGCGGCTAGCCCAACTGCCGTGGACAGAAACCTTGTCTGTCGACATCGTTATCACGCCCAAGCGTTCAAAAAAGAGGCCGCATTGTCCGGGATTCAATCAACCTGCTCAAGCACGTAGCGATACCGTAGCCGACTCGCGTGCAACTCCCTATAATGCCGCCCCTATGGCTAAACAGAAGAAACACCCAACAGGGACCATCGCGCAAAATAAAAAGGCGCGACACGATTACTTCATCGAGCATAAGTTCGAGGCTGGTCTGGTCCTGGCCGGCTGGGAAGTAAAAAGTCTGCGGGCAAGCAAGCTGCAACTGGTTGACAGTTACGTATTGCTCAAGGATGGCGAAGCCTGGCTGCTCGGCAGCCACATTACGCCACTGATGACCGCCAGCACCCACGTCATCGCTGATCCGACCCGCACCCGCAAATTGCTGCTCAACCGGCGCGAGCTGGAAAAACTGGCCACGGCCGTGCAGCAAAAAGGTTACGCCTGCGTATGCCTGTCCTGGTACTGGAGCAAGCACATGGTCAAGTGCGAGATCGCTCTGGGCAAGGGCAAGAAGGAATACGACAAGCGTGATACCGAACGCGAGCGCGACGCCGGTCGCGAGTTGCAGCGCGCGGTGCGCAACAAGGGCAAGGAAGATTAATCTTCCTGCCCTGTGGCGAGGGAGCTTGCTCCCGCTGGGGTGCGAAGCAGCCCTCGCTTGACGACTGCCGGCAACTGCTGCGCAGTCGAGCGGGTGCAAGCTCCCTCGCCACAATCATCCCCTTATCACTACATCCCCTTGCGCCGCTCCGCTCGAGCCATGCGCTGTACTTCCTGACGCACTTCTTCCAGCACTTCCTGCACATACAAAATGTGTCGGCTGGAGACTTCCCGCGCCTGCTCGGCCCTTCCTTCAATAATTGCCAGGTACAACTCCCGGTGCTGGGTGATCAGCATGTCGCGGGTTTCCGTGCGTTGCTTGTACATCCCGCCGATGTTGGTCACCACGTTACGTTTGAGCAGATCGAACAATCCGCGAATGGTGTGCAGCAACACCGCGTTGTGACTGGCCTCAGCAATAGCCAGGTGGAATTTCGCATCCGCCGCGCCCTCTTCCGCCCGACTTACCTCGTCGTGACGCGTATAGCAGTCCTGCAATTCATTGAAAGCCGCGGTCAATCGCTCGCGATCAACGTCCGTAGCACGCATGGCTGCGTAATAGGCACAGGAGGCTTCCAGCGTGTGACGAAATTCCAGCAGATCGCGCTGCGCCTCAGGGTTGCTTTCCAGCAGATGCAGCAGCGGATCGCTGAACGTTGTCCCCAGCGACTCCACCACATAATTGCCACCGCCCTGGCGACTGACCAGCAAGCCTTTGGCCGCCAGTTTCTGAATCGCTTCGCGCAACGAAGGGCGTGACACGCCGAACTGCTCGGCCAGCGCACGCTCGGCCGGCAAACGCTCACCCGCCTTCAGCGTGCCCTCGAGAATCATCCCCTCGAGCTGCTCGACAATATCGTCAGACAAACGGCGCTGACGAATTTGATCAAACCCCATAACTCAATTCTCCACGATCCCGACGGCTCGCCGGGGTGTCTATTCTGGCCTATCAGGGCTGCTTCAGCACCTGCCAGACAGCATTTGGTCGAGCGGACCAGATGGCTTGCGCACCGCGTATTCGACAAAAGTTTTAGAGCGGCAAATTGACACGCCGCCTACAACGCTTTTACCCTAGCCAACAGCGATTGTAAATTGGTATTACCAATTATCCAAGAACGCTGACCAGTGCCTGACCAACAACAATTAGGGGCCACCCCATATGCAAACCTGGCAACAGCTCTATTCTCCGCTCGGCAGTCTCGGCGTGTCCGCGCTCGCGGCCGTTATCCCCATCGTGTTTTTCTTCCTGGCATTGGCCGTGTTCCGACTCAAAGGACACGTGGCCGGCAGCATCACGCTGGCCTTGTCCATTGCCGTTGCGATCTTCGCCTTCCAGATGCCGGTCGACATGGCTTTCGCCGCCGCCGGCTATGGTTTCGCCTATGGCCTGTGGCCGATTGCCTGGATCATCGTGGCGGCGGTATTCCTCTACAAACTGACGGTCAAGAGTGGTCAGTTCGAAGTGATCCGCAGCTCGGTGCTATCGATCACCGACGACCAGCGCCTGCAAGTGCTGCTGATCGGTTTCTGCTTCGGCGCCTTCCTGGAAGGTGCCGCCGGTTTCGGTGCACCGGTCGCGATTACCGCCGCACTGTTGGTCGGACTGGGCTTCAACCCGTTGTACGCCGCCGGCCTGTGCCTGATCGCCAACACCGCACCGGTGGCCTTCGGCGCCCTGGGGATTCCGATCATCGTTGCCGGGCAGGTCACCGGTATCGACGCCTTCAAGATTGGCGCCATGACAGGCCGCCAACTGCCGCTGCTGTCGCTGTTCGTGCCGTTCTGGCTGGTGTTCATGATGGACGGCCTGCGCGGCGTTCGCGAAACCTGGCCGGCAGCACTGGTAGCCGGCTTGAGCTTTGCCATCACCCAATATTTCACGTCGAACTTCATCGGCCCGGAACTGCCGGACATCACCTCGGCCCTGGCCAGCCTGGTTTCCCTGACGCTGTTCCTGAAAGTCTGGCAGCCGAAACGCGCCGCAGGGCAACACATCGTCGGTGCCGTCTCGGCTTCCGTGGTGGGTGCCAGCGCTGGCGGTTTCGGCCTGCCGCGCAGCACTGTGGCTTCGCCCTACAGCTTTGGTGAAATTCTCAAAGCCTGGTCACCGTTCCTGATCCTCACCGTACTGGTCACCATCTGGACACTGAAACCGTTCAAGGCGATGTTCGCTGCTGGCGGTTCGATGTACAGCTGGGTATTTAACATCGCCATCCCGCACCTCGATCAATTGGTGATCAAGGTTGCGCCGATCGTGACCGCCCCGACCGCTATCCCGGCAGTGTTCAAACTCGACCCGATTTCCGCGACCGGCACGGCGATTTTCTTCTCCGCGCTGATCTCGATGCTGGTGCTGAAGATCAATGTCAAAACTGGTCTGACCACTTTGAAAGAGACCTTCTACGAGCTGCGCTGGCCGATTCTGTCCATCGGTATGGTGCTCGCCTTTGCCTTCGTCACTAACTACTCGGGCATGTCCTCGACCATGGCGCTGGTTCTGGCAGGCACTGGCGCAGCATTCCCGTTCTTCTCACCGTTCCTCGGCTGGCTGGGTGTGTTCCTGACCGGTTCCGATACCTCGTCCAACGCCCTGTTCAGTTCGCTGCAAGCGACCACTGCGCACCAGATCGGCGTCAGCGACGTGTTGCTGGTAGCGGCGAACACCAGCGGTGGCGTGACCGGCAAGATGATCTCGCCACAATCGATCGCCGTGGCCTGCGCCGCGACCGGTCTGGTGGGCAAGGAATCAGATCTGTTCCGTTTCACCCTCAAGCACAGCCTGTTCTTTGCAACGATCGTGGGCTTGATTACCTACATCCAGGCCTACTGGTTGACCGGCATGCTGGTGCACTAAGTACTACACGATAAAAAGCAAAAACCGACGCCGGACCACGATTCCGGCGTCAGCTATTCACAACCCGGTCTGTAAGGCTGCTGAAAGCTTGCCTCTTTATATTTCAGCAGCCTCGACAGACGGATAACCGGGACCACCCGGAGACACGCCTGATGAGCGAGCTTTTTTACAACGCTGTGCCGAACGCGACCCGCGTCGCCCCGCCACTGCCCCAGCCTCGGCAATACCCCAGCGAGAAACCGTCACGGGTCTACCTGTTCGGAACCTGCGTGGTGGATTTGTTCTACCCCGAAGCCGGGATGGACGCGATTCACTTGCTGGAACGCGAAGGCATTCGTGTCGAGTATCCGCAGGGGCAAAGTTGCTGCGGACAACCGGCCTACACCTCGGGTTACACCGAGCAGGCGCGGACCGTGGCACGCTCGCAACTGGCGCTGTTTGCCGGGGACTATCCGGTGGTGGTGCCGTCGGGGTCGTGTGCCGGGATGTTGCGCGAACACTACGCCGACTTGTTCAAGGACGAGCCGGACATGCTGAAACAGGTTCAGGCGCTGGCGGCCCGGACTTATGAACTGGCCGAGTTTCTGTTGTTCGTCTGCAAGGTGCAGCTCAAGGACAGTGGCGAGCCCGTCAAAGTAGCGTTGCACACGTCGTGCTCGGCACGCCGTGAGATGAACACCCACTTGCATGGCCGCGAGTTGTTGGCGCAGCTGCGTAACGTGGAGCGAGTCGACCACAGCCATGAAAGTGAATGCTGTGGCTTCGGTGGGACTTTCAGCGTCCGTATGCCAGACATTTCCGGCGCGATGGTGGCTGACAAGACCCGCTCGTTGAAGGAATCCGGCGCGCACCAGGTACTCAGTGCCGACTGCGGTTGTCTGATGAACATCAACGGCTCGCTGGAGAAACAGCAGGAAGCATTGCGCGGCCAACACCTGGCCAGCTTCCTTTGGCAGCGAACCGGAGGTGTTCTATGAACGCTTCCGCGATTATTCCTACGGTTGCCGTGGAAGAAGATTTTCGCATCCGGGCTCACAAGGCGCTGGATGACAAGCAACTGCGAAACAACTTTCGCACGGCGATGGATTCGCTGATGACAAAACGGGCAGCGTCCTTCAGCGATGCCCACGAAAGAGAACATTTGCGAGCGCTGGGCAATGCTGTCCGCGCCCGCGCGTTATCCAAGTTGCCCGACCTGCTCGAGCAACTTGAACAGAACCTGACCCGCAACGGTGTGACAGTGCACTGGGCGGAAACGGTGGACGAGGCCAATGGCATCGTCCTCTCGATCATCCGCGCTCACGAGGGGCGGCAAGTGATCAAGGGCAAATCGATGGTCAGCGAAGAGATGGAAATGAATCACTTCCTCGCTGAACAGGGCATTGAATGCCTGGAATCGGACATGGGCGAGTACATCGTCCAGCTCGACCACGAGAAGCCTTCACACATTATTATGCCGGCGATCCACAAGAACGCCGGTCAGGTCGCGTCCTTGTTCCACGACAAACTTGGCGTGGAATACACCAAGGACGTTGACCAACTCATTCAGATCGGTCGCAAGGTCTTGCGGCAGAAATTCTTCGAAGCGGACATCGGCGTCTCCGGCGTCAACTTCGCCGTGGCCGAAACCGGCACCTTGCTGCTGGTGGAAAACGAAGGCAACGGGCGCATGACCACCACCGTGCCGCCGGTTCACATCGCCGTCACTGGCATCGAAAAAGTCGTGGAAAACCTGCGCGATGTGGTGCCGCTGCTGTCACTGCTGACCCGTTCAGCCCTCGGCCAGCCGATCACCACCTACGTCAACATGATCTCCGGCCCGCGCAAGCAACATGAACTCGACGGCCCCCAGGAAGTGCACCTGGTATTGCTCGACAACGGTCGAAGCCAGGCCTTCGCCGACAGCGAACTGCGCCAGACCCTGAACTGCATCCGCTGCGGCGCCTGTATGAATCATTGCCCGGTCTACACCCGAATCGGCGGTCACGCCTATGGGGAGGTTTACCCTGGGCCTATCGGAAAAATCATCACTCCGCACATGGTCGGCCTGGCGAAAGTCCCGGACCACCCGAGTGCCTCGTCGTTGTGTGGCGCCTGCGGTGAAGTCTGCCCGGTAAAAATTCCGATTCCGGCGCTGCTGCGTCGTCTGCGGGAAGAGAACGTCAAAGCCCCGGACAGCCCTCATCAAGTGATGCGCGGCCAGGGCAGCAAGTACTCGCGTAAAGAACGGTTTATCTGGAATGCCTGGGCGAAGCTCAACAGTTCTCCCACGCTTTATCGACTGTTCGGCTTCTTCGCCACTCGCTTGCGCACGCTGGCACCGAAAAACGTCGGCCCCTGGACGCAAAACCACAGCGCACCGAAACCCGCTGCCCGCTCACTGCATGACATGGCCCGCGAACATCTGGCCAAACAGGGAGATCGCTGATGAGCGCCAAGCAAAATATCCTCGCCAAGTTGCGGAACAGTCTGACGGGCACCACACCAGTGCCTGACGATTTTGACGTCGAACTGGTGACAGCGCCCTACACCTACACCGCCGAGCAACGCATCCCACAGCTGCGCAAACAGATGGAAGCGGTGCACACCGAAATCCATCTGACGTCAGGCGAAGGCTGGCCTTCGTTGCTTGCTCAGTTGTTGCTGGACCGTCAGTTGCCGAGTTTGTTGATTGCACCGACTACGCCTCACGGGCAACGCGTCACTCAGCACTGGGCGAAAAATCCTGATCTGCCAACGCTCAAATCCTACGACCGTCCGGTTGAAGAATGGAAAGCCGAGTTGTTCAACGACACGCCGGCCAGCCTGACCGGCACCCTCGGCGCAATCGCCGCCACAGGTAGTCTGATTCTCTGGCCGACGCGGGAAGAACCGCGCCTGATGAGCCTGGTGCCGCCCGTGCATTTCGCCCTGCTCAAGGCCAGTGAAATCCGCAACAACTTCTATCAAGTGCAGCAGGAATTCGATTGGGCCCAAGGCATGCCGACCAACGCCCTGCTGGTGTCCGGCCCGTCGAAAACCGCTGACATCGAGCAAGTTCTGGCTTACGGAGCTCACGGTCCGAAAGACCTCGTGGTCATGATCCTGGAGGACCAATGAATCTACCCGCGGCTTTCCTGCGAGATGCGCAGCAACTGATTCCTCAGGAGCGACGTTTCGACGACCCGCTGTCGACGTTGGCCTTTGGCACTGACGCCAGTTTCTACCGGCTGATTCCGAAACTGGTGATTCGTGTCGAGTCTGAAGATGAGGTCGTGGCGCTGCTCAAACTCGCGCAAAGGGATCTGGTCCCGGTGACCTTCCGCGCCGCCGGCACCAGCTTGTCCGGCCAAGCCATCAGCGACTCGGTGTTGATCGTGCTGGGGGATAACTGGAATGGTCGCGAGATCCGTGGGCAAGGTACGCAAATCCGTTTGCAACCGGGCGTGATCGGCGCGCAGGCCAACGCGTGGCTGGCGCCGTTCGGGCGCAAGATCGGTCCGGATCCAGCGTCGATCAATGCCTGCAAAATCGGCGGCATCGTCGCCAACAATGCCAGTGGCATGTGTTGCGGCACGGCGCAAAACACCTATCACACGTTGGCTGGCATTCGTCTGGTACTGGCGGACGGCAGCCGTCTCGATACTGAAGATGCGGCGAGTGTTGCGGCGTTTCGGGAGAGCCACGCTTCGCTGCTTGAACGCCTGGCAACGTTGGGCCGCGAGACCCGCGCCAATGCTGAACTGGCGGCGAGAATTCGCCACAAATACCGTCTGAAAAATACCACCGGGCTGTCACTCAATGCGTTGGTGGATTTCGACGAGCCTGTGGATATCTTGAGCCACTTGTTGGTGGGCTCCGAAGGCACCCTCGGTTTCATCAGCGCGGTGACTTACGACACAGTGATCGACCACCCGAACAAGGCCTCGGCACTGATCGTGTTCCCGGATGTGGAAACCTGCTGCAATGCCGTGACGGTGCTGAAAAGCCAGCCGGTGTCGGCCGTCGAACTGCTGGACCGGCGCAGTCTGCGTTCAGTGCAAGACAAACCCGGCATGCCCGCTTTCGTACAACAGCTGTCGAACAATGCCTGCGCGCTGCTGATCGAATCCCGCGCCGCATCGTCCACTTTGCTACAGGAACAACTGGCGCACATCATGGCGTCGTTGTCCTCGTTCCCGGTAGAAAAACAGGTCGACTTCACCGAAGACCCGGTGGAAAACGCCCGGCTTTGGGCGATCCGCAAAGACACCTTCCCTGCCGTAGGCGCCGTGCGCAAAACCGGCACCACGGTGATCATCGAAGACGTGACCTTCCCGGTTGAACAACTGGCCATCGGCGTAAACCGCCTGATCGAGCTGTTCGACAAACATCACTACGACGAAGCGATCCTTTTCGGACACGCGCTGGAAGGCAATCTGCACTTCGTCTTCACCCAAGGCTTCAACAACCCGGAAGAAGTCGCACGCTATCAGGCGTTCATGGACGACGTGGCGCAACTGGTAGCGGTGGAGTTCGGCGGCTCGCTGAAAGCGGAACACGGCACCGGACGCAACATGGCGCCCTTTGTCGAACTGGAATGGGGCAGCGATGCCTACCAGTTGATGTGGCAGCTTAAACGCCTGCTCGATCCCAACGGCATCCTCAACCCGGACGTGGTGCTCAGCGAGGATCCGCAGATCCACCTCAAGCACCTGAAGCCGTTGCCGGCCGCCGATGAGATTGTGGACAAGTGCATCGAGTGCGGTTTCTGTGAACCGGTCTGCCCGTCGAAAGGCCTGACCCTGAGCCCGCGCCAGCGCATCGTGATCTGGCGTGACATTCAGGCAAAGAAACGCGCTGGCGTGGACACCACCGAACTCGAAGCCGCTTACGAATACCAAGGCATCGACACCTGCGCTGCCACCGGCCTCTGCGCACAACGTTGCCCTGTAGGAATCAATACCGGCGAGCTTGTGAAAAAGCTCCGCAGCCGGAAGGCAACTCATACAAAAACCGCCAATTGGCTGGAAAGCAATTTCGCCACTGCGCTGCAAGGTGCTCGTTTCACCCTGCACGTGGCCAACGGTGCGCGAATGCTGCTGGGGGCGCCACGATTGGCAAAACTGTCTGCGACGTTGACGCGCCTGTCCAAAGGTCAGGTCCCACAGTGGACCAACGCCATGCCGCAACCGGAAAAAGCCATTCGCTTCAGCCCGACCGTGTCGGACGAACGCCCTCGAGTGGTGTACCTCGCGGCCTGCGTGTCGCGGGCAATGGGCCCGGCGGCGGGTGATAAAGAGCAAATGTCGCTGTACGACAAAACCCGAGGACTGCTGGAAAAGGCCGGTTATCAAGTAGTCTTCCCGGACAATCTGGACAATCTCTGTTGCGGGCAACCGTTCGCTTCCAAGGGCTACGCCGAACAGGCCGAACACAAACGCCAGGAACTGATCGGCGCCTTGCTGCACGCCAGCCGCGGCGGGCTCGACCCGATCTACTGCGACACCAGTCCGTGTACGTTACGGCTGGTTCAGGACCTGGGCGATGTGCGCCTGGACCTGTACGACCCGGTGCGTTTCATTCGTACGCATTTGATGGATCGTCTGGATTTCACGCCGCAGGAAGCGTCGATTGCCGTGCACGTCACTTGCAGCACGCAGCACCTTGGTGAAAGCCAGGCTTTGATTGATCTGGCGCGTAAATGCAGCAAAAACGTGGTTATTCCCGAAGGCATTCACTGCTGCGGTTTTGCGGGGGATAAGGGTTTTACTACGCCGGAACTGAACGCACATTCGCTGCGCACGCTCAAGGATGCGGTTCAGCAGTGCAGCGAGGGGATTTCGACCAGCCGCACGTGTGAGATAGGTCTGACGCAACACGGTGGAATTGATTACCACGGGCTAGTCTATTTGGTGGATCGGGTAACGCAGGCGAGGGTCATGCAAGAAAAATAGAACCCTGATGCGCTGCCATAGTCCACAGAATAAGCCCGGACGTTACCGGGCTTTACCCATACTCGGCAGCCCGTCCTGACGGCCAGCGATGCCTGGACCCTCAGTTCAAGGAGTTACATATGAAACGTTCTGTACTGTTAGGTCTGTTCGTTACTGCCTCACTGATGGCGTCCACCTCGTTTGCCGCTGAAGACCTCTGTGCGGTCAACTTGAAAACCATCGAAAATGCCAAGGCACAGACTCCTCCGGAGATGGCTGATCAGGTCATGGAAAGCGTCACGAAAGCCAAGGCAGATCAGGCAAAAGGCACCAAGGAAGGGACTGACGACTGCATCGCCGAGACCGAACAAACCATCCAGCAAATCAAGAACGCTAACAAAGGCGGGAAGTAACCCGGCTCAAGGCCAACCTTCGGGTTGGCCTTGTTGGCGTGCGCTTGGAGCTGCACATTTAAGCCATAACGCGATCCGTATGCGTTGCTGGTGAAATTGCTCCCCAAAAACCGAATTCCTGCGCAGCGCCGTGGTCTTTTGAGTAGGCCTCATCCATCGTGGCTTGTTTTTCGACTCGGCCGAACCGCCCGCTCATACGGCAGCACCGAGACCATCAGTACTAGGAGATATCCATGAAACGTACCGCACTCGCTGGTTTGTTCATGTCTGCTGCAATGTTGGCCTCTCCCGTGTTTGCAGCGGACAACGACCTTTGTACGAGCAAACTGCAGGAGCTCGAGGCCAAAGTGAATTCGTTACCAGCGACCTCCACCAACGCACCGGAGATCAAAAGACTGCTGGCCAGCGCCAAAACTTCAAAAGCCTCCGGGGACGACAAGAAATGCGCCACCGAGGCCATCCAGGCATTGGCGCTAACACACTGAGCAACGAACCCAACCCATGATCACTCGCGGCCACCTTCGGGTTGGCCTTCTGACGTGTGTTGGCGTACACTGCGCAGGCTTGTTGCTCACTTTGATTCACAGAGCAACAGGCTCGGGGCCGTTTAGGATTCGACGCCGGTTGCGAAACTTTAGGTGCATGCCGAGTTGGTAACAGAACTCGTAAATCCACTGTTGCAACTTTCTATAGTTGCCAATGACGAAACCTACGGGGAATACGCTCTCGCTGCGTAAGCAGCCTTAGCCCTTCCCTCCTGGTACCTTCGGGTCCAGCAATCATCAGGGGATGTCTGTAAACCCAAAGTGATTGTCATATAGAACAGAATCGCCGTGCAGTACGTTGTGGACGAAGCGGCTAAAACTTACACAACTCGCCCAAAGCACCCTGCCCGTCGGGTCGCTGAGGGTTAACTTAATAGACACGGCTACGCATGTAGTACCGACAGCGGAGTACTGGCGGACGGGGGTTCAAATCCCCCCGGCTCCACCATTTCATCATCTAAAGACGTCCACGGACGTCTTTTTTTGTGCCTGAAATCCAGTGAAATCAAGGGTTTAAGGGCTACCTGGCTCCGCAGAGGTTTTTTGAGTTCCAGCCGTTTGGGTATTCCAAATGGTATTCCAGGCCATCCAGTGCTATTTTTTGGAATACCAAAACGGTGTCAGAGGAAGCTCTCATGCCTGCTCCAGCCCTTCGCCTTTCCGACCGCCAGCTCAAGGCAGTCAAGGCAAAAGACAAGGATTACGTCCTCAGCGATGGTGACGGCCTTCAGCTCCGAGTCAGGAGCAACGGCTCGATGCTGTGGAACTTCAACTACCGCGAGCCGGTAACCAAAAACCGTATCAATATGGGGCTGGGCACGTACCCAGAGCTCTCACTGGCGAACGCCCGAAAGAAAGTCGTTGAGGCACGGGAGCTACTTGCACAAGGCATTGATCCCAAGGTGCAACGCAACACTCAGAACGAAGCCAAACGAGCGGAGACCGAACACACGTTCGAGAACGTCGCCACCGCCTGGTTCGAATTGAAGAAAGATTCGGTCACACCCGCGTACGCCGAAGACATCTGGCGATCGCTCACGCTGCATGTATTTCCAGACCTGAAAACAACGCCGCTCTCGAAAATTACCGCACCGATGGTCATCGAACTGCTTCGCCCAATCGAGGCCAAAGGCAGCCTCGAGACGGTGAAGCGACTGAGCCAACGGCTCAACGAGATCATGACCTACGGGGTAAACTCCGGGCTGATTTTCTCTAACCCTCTCAGTGGCATTCGGGCGGTCTTCAAGAAGCCCAAGAAAGAGAACATGGCCGCGCTACGACCCGATGAGCTTTCCGAGCTCATGATCGAAATCGCGAACGCCAGCATCAAGCGGATCACCCGCTGCCTGATCGAATGGCAACTGCACACCATGACCCGTCCTGCCGAAGCGGCCACCACCCGATGGGCAGACATCGACTTCGACAAACGCATCTGGACCATCCCGCCGGAGCGCATGAAAAAGCGTCGTCCGCACACCATCCCGCTGACCGAACAGGCACTCGCGTTACTGGAGACGCTCAAGCCCCACAGCGGCCACAGGGAATACGTGTTCCCGGCAGATAGAAATCCGCGCACCCACGCCAACAGCCAGACTGCCAACATGGCGTTGAAACGCATGGGCTTCCAGAACCGCTTGGTCAGCCACGGCATGCGCTCTATGGCCAGCACCATCCTGAACGAGCATGGGTGGGATCCGGAGCTGATCGAAGTCGCGCTGGCGCATGTCGATAAAGACGAAGTTCGGAGCGCCTACAACCGGGCGGATTACATCGAACGCCGGCGTCCGATGATGGCTTGGTGGAGTCAGCACATCCAAAAAGCGGCCACTGGCAACCTTTCGGCATCTGCGATCAATCAAACCAGGGACCACAACGTCGTGCCGATACGGTGAGCGCTCACCGGACGCCGCCGGTGACGGAAAATGACTCCCCAGATGGAGTGATGGTTGATTTGGCGACAGCGGCGACACCGGCGACAACTCGCGTAATACCTGGCCTGCAACATGGCGACAGAAGTGGCGACTGTCGCCGTTGCAAGCCTTGCTCTTGGGGCCTTTTCGACTAAGTCCATGCGGGCGGGAAGGCTCCGCATTCCCACTCGCATGGGCTCTGCGTAATTGCATCTCACTTGACCACCTAATTGCATTGCCACTGACCAGTCATTTGCATTCGCGCTGACCAGCCGTTTGCAGTTGACGGGTGTCAGCGGGTGCCACTCAGCGCGAGTGTGTCAGCCAAGCACTCAAGGACTGCAACCGACCGATTCTGTTGAAAAAGTCGGCCATGGTTTCCGCCGCTGAAAAGTACGCGTCGGAGATTGAAATCTTTACTTTCGGCTGAGGTTTTCCAGACACAGATTTCACGCAGCAGCGTGCAAAAAAGACGTTTTCACCGGTTAATCATGAGGCAGTTTTGGATGAGCGACTTTTTCAACAGAATCGACCCAAAGCGGACAGTCGCGAAGGGCTCCAACCGACTTATTGCTGCCGGTGGCGACAGGAAAAATCGACCCACAGCTGCCGTTCCAAGTTGGCTATAACTCGCTACAGCCCCTTACCTGCTCAGAGCATCCAATGCTCCTCGACCTGGTAGAGCGGCTTGCCGACCATCAGCAACTTGATGACATCTATGTGCGCCACGTAATCAGCCTCAGAGAACTTAGTCCATCGCGGATTACGCTTTTGCGCGGCGATGAATGCTGAGCGCGCCTTACCCATCGCGGCACGGTTCTTCGATAGAAAACTGCGCAACCCTTTGAACAGTTCAGAGTCCAGCGGCGGATGGAGCAAGGCAACGCTCGGGTGTTGGTGGTGGCCACCGCAGACGAGCACCGTTTTCAAGTAAATGTTGACTAGCTTCTGGGCACGGCCGAAGGAGAAATCGGTCACACCCTCGCGTGCAGCCTCGGCTTCGATCTTCTTCATAAAGCTCATCTGCCATTTATCGACGTTCTGGCCAATTTGCTCTGGCCCGGTTACCTGGCCTAGGCCGCTTGCCTCTATCAGCTGGAAAGCCAAGGAATTACCCCCGCCGGCCAGGCCGCGGCCATACGCGGCGGCGGCGCACCACTTAGCATAGAGGTGTTTGTGTTTTTCGATTGGATACAGGGTTACAGGTGTAGTCATGGATTTTTACTCGCGAATATTTGAGAGGCCCCTTTTTTGGCGGCCTATGTGCTTCATATACCTTGAAGCGTGAGCTCTTGGCCGTTCTCTGCCGATCAAGGTTACAACGCGTGTTGGTCAAATCCGATGCAATCGCTGGTCAGAACGAATGCAAGTGACCGGTCAGGTCGAATGCAAACGGGTGGTCAAGTGGAGCGCAATTTCGCACTATCTGTTGTTAGAGCTATTTTTTACTGCATTGACAAGGATGTAACGACTTGCAGCCGAAACTCCGCTCAGTCGGTTCTGCGTGACGTTGGATAATTGGGGTGTAAGAAATCGTGTGTTCAGCCATGGTAGCCCTTCACCATTGCCGCATAATGCATCCAAGTTTTTTCATCAGCGTGCGGGTGCCAATATCAGCACCCCGCACCAAAGGGATTTCCACTCATGTCGCAAACTTCCAACAACCTGGCCGCCTATATCTGGTCTTTGGCCGATCTTCTGCGTGGTGATTTTAAGCAGAGCCAATACGGGCGGATCATTTTGCCGTTTACCCTGTTGCGGCGCTTGGAGTGCGTGTTAGAGGCCAGCAAGGCGGCGGTGTTGGCTGAGTACGACAAAATCCAGCAGCTTGGCGTGTCTGAGGAGGCCCAAGAGAAACTGCTGCTGCGCGCCACCAAACTGCCCGGCCAAGCTGAGGGCTTGTCGTTTTTCAATACCTCGAAAATGGACATGTCCAAGCTCGGTGAGGCCGGCATCAAGGCCAACCTGGAGTCCTATTTACAGAGTTTCTCCAAGGATGCGCGGGAGATTTTCGAGCACTTCAAGTTCACCGAATTCCTCGGCCAACTCAACGATGCCAACCTGCTCTACAAGTTTGTGCAGCGAGTGCGGCAGACCGACCTAAGCCCTGCCGCAGTGTCCAACCACGACATGGGTCTGGTGTTTGAAGAGTTGATTCGTCGCTTTGCTGAAGGCTCGAATGAAACCGCCGGCGAGCACTTCACCCCGCGTGACATTGTGCGGCTCACCACCTCCCTGGTGTTTATGGAAGACGATGATGCCCTGACCAAACCCGGCATCATCCGCACCATTTACGACCCCACGGCCGGCACCGGTGGCTTTCTCTCCTCGGGCATGGAATACGTGCACGAGCTCAACCCGCAGGCCGTGATGCGCGCCTATGGTCAGGAGCTCAACCCCGAGAGTTTCGCCATCTGCAAAGCCGACATGCTGATCAAGGGTCAGGACGTCAGCAATATCAAGCTCGGCAACACCCTGTCCAACGACCAGCTGTACGCCACCGAGTTTGACTACATGCTCTCCAACCCGCCGTTTGGCGTGGACTGGAAGAAGATCGAGCAAGAGATCATCACCGAACACACTGAAAAAGGCTTCAACGGCCGTTTCGGCGCGGGGTTGCCACGGGTTAGCGATGGCTCCTTATTGTTCCTGCTGCACCTGATTAGCAAGCTGCGCGACGGCTCCCAGGGAGGCGGGCGGATTGGCATCATCCTCAATGGCTCGCCGTTGTTTACTGGCGGGGCTGGTTCTGGCGAGTCGGAGATCCGCCGCTACATTCTCGAAGCCGATTTGCTCGAAGCCATAGTCGCGCTGCCCACCGACATGTTCTACAACACCGGCATTTCCACTTATGTGTGGGTGCTGTCGAACAAAAAAGCCGCTGAACGCAAGGGTAAGGTACAGCTGATTAATGGCGTGAACCTGTGCGGCAAAATGCGCAAATCCCTCGGCTCCAAGCGCAATGAAATGGCTGAGGAGGACATCGCCACCATCATTCGCGCCTTCGGCAGCTTTGCCGCTATTGATGCCTACGCGCTAGATAAACAAGCCGCACAAAAAAGCAGTCGCGGCCGCCAAGCCGCCAACCCGAAAGCCGAGGTGGCTAAGACCTTCGCCAGCAAAATCTTCAGCAATCATGAGTTCGGCTACCGGCGCATCAGCATCGAGCGGCCGTTGCGCCTGTCTTGGCAGTTCAGTGACGCGCGCGTGGCCGAGCTGCGTTTCGCCCCCGGCGCCCTCAACGCTGCCATGCGTTGGGTTTACCAAGAGTTCAGCGCGCTGGAAGGCGAGTGTTGGAACGACGGCGACAGCTGCAAGCGCTATGGCGAGCTGAGCACCCATGAAGACGCCATCCGCCGTTACTGCAAACTGCACTTCGCAGACCTTAAAGAGAAACACCTGAAAGACCTGCTCGCCCGTCGCACCTGGCTCGAACAAAAAAGTTTGTTATTAAAAGCCCAGCAGCTACAGGCCAGCATCGGCACTGAGCAGCATGACGATTTCAATAGCTTTGACGACGCACTCAAGGCTGCCGGTAAGCAAAAAGGCATCGCCCTGGATGCCAAAGACAAAAAGCAACTGACCGATGCCATGAGCTGGAAGAACCCAGCTGCCGCCAAGGTCATCAAGAAAATCCACAAAATCCCAGCCAACCCGCTGTATGGCTTATTTGCGGTTAATGGCGAGGTGCAGGAATACCAAACCGACAGCGAACTGCGCGACAACGAAAACGTCGCCCTCGTCCCGAGCCAAACGGTTAACGCCAGCAACGAAGCCTACTTTCTTAAAGAAGTGCAGCCCCATGTGGCCGATGCTTGGATAGATGCCAGCAAGAAAGATGCGAAGGACCAGCAAGTCGGCATCGTCGGTTATGAAATCCCCTTTAACCGGCATTTCTACGAGTACCAACCGCCACGGGATTTGCTTGATATTGATGCCGATCTGGATGCCGTGTCAGCCGAGATTATGCAGCTGCTGCAAGAGGTGCATTCCTGATGGTCTTTTTACACCATGGCTGCGTTGTGGCTGTACTCGCTCAGTCACGTACTAAACGTACGCTCCTTCGTTGCGTACAGGCACGCCTTGCCCTGACGCAAAAATCCTCATCAGGAGGCGGGTCGCATGAGTAAGTATCATGCCTATCCCGAATATAAGGATTCGGGGGTTGAGTGGCTGGGCGTCATACCTGTCCATTGGCACTCTACGAAAATTAAATATGGATATGAAATTACCCTTGGTAAAATGCTACAGAAAGAAATGAAGGCTTATGATGATGAGCTTAAGCCATATTTAAAGGCTATAAACATCCAGCCTGAAGGTGTTTGGCTGGATGTGGTTGAAAATATGTGGTTTTCTCAAGGCGATTTGAGGTCACTAAGATTGGTTGGTGGTGACGTTCTTATAAGTGAAGGGGGCGATGTAGGTAGGGCTGCAATCTGGAAGGATGAGCTGCCTGAGTGTTATATTCAAAATGCAATCAACAGAGCTAGACCTCTAAAAGATAGAAGCTCAAGCTATTTGTATTACTGGATGGTCATGCTCAAATCATCTGGATTTATAGATATTCTTTGCAATAAGGCTACCATTGCTCACTATACGGCTGAAAAACTTGAGTCTAGCCAGCTATTTATCCCTCCATTCAAGGAGGCAGGTTTAATTTCAGACTTCCTTGATCATGAAACCGCCAAAATCGACACCCTGATCGAAAAGCAACAACAGTTTATCCAACTGCTAAACGAAAAACGTCAGGCTATGATTAGCCATGCCGTCACCAAAGGCTTAAATACCAGCGCCAAGATGCGGGAATCGGGTGTTTTAAGTATCGGGCAAATGCCAGAGCATTGGACGCTAAAGTCGCTGTCTTTGGCATCCAAAAAGTTGGCTGTTGGTTTGGCAATGTCAGTAACGGACTGTTATGAAGAAGAAGGTATTCCAATTATTAGAAATCAAAATATTAAGGAAGGGTACTTTGATGGGAGTGACATGCTGTATTTAAATCCAGTTTTTGCTGAGGCGCAGGCTTCAAAAAAAGTAAAGGCTGGGGATGTTGTAATTGTTAGAACGGGTTCTAATGTTGGGTTGGCTTGCTGTGTTCCGGATGAGTATGATCAATGCCATACGTTTACAACATTAATCCTTACTCCTTCTGATGAGCTGGTAAAAGAATACTTCACGTACTGCATGAATTCTGCGTACGGAAAAGCAGAAGTAAACAGATTAAAGTTTGGCTTTGGCAAAGATAATCTTAATGTTGGCGAACTCCGAACTATGCACGCATTGCTACCTGGCGTTAATGAACAAAAGGAAATAATTTCTTATCTAGATCAAGAAGTCGCCAAGATTGAGTTAATGGTTAAGAAAGCGCATATCGCAATCGAGTTGATGCAAGAGCGCCGCACCGCCCTAATCTCCGCCGCCGTCACCGGCAAAATCGACGTCAGAGACTGGGTCGCGCCGCAAGCCAGGCAAACCAGGCAAACCAACAAGGAAGTAGTCGCATGAATGGATTGGCTGGCGCTAAGGCCAACGAGCTGACCTTTCAAAACGACATGCTTAAACACTTGCTGGCTAACGGCTGGCTGCTGGGCAAAGCGTGGGCAGCGTGAACGGCGCAGATGCGGTAACTGTTGCCACACAGACGCTGGACGAATTAATCCAGCGCCCCTTGGCCATCCCCGAGTACCAACGCCGCTATTGTTGGGGGCCAGAGCAGGTGGCGTTGTTGTTGGCGGACATCGACCAGCAGTTCAAATCCGCCGAAGCAGGCAAGCCTGATGCTCCGCCAGCGCCGCTGTTTCTCGGCACCCTGATCCTGCATCAAGAAACAGATGAAACTACGGCTACTAAGGATTATTTGGTCGATGGCCAGCAGCGTTGTCTAACGCTGGTGTTGCTGCTGCATGCGCTGGGGCAGAGTGAGCCAGCAGTCGAAAAATTGCTGCAAGCGCAGTTTACCGACAGCCAGTCGCAGCAGAGCTTGGCGGCTAACTTTGCGCACATTAAGCGTTACCTGTCGACTGAGCCCGGTATCAAGCTGCAAGCCGGCAAGCAAGAGCTACTGAAGAAGCTGCAATTTGTGGTGATTAGCATCGCCTCGATTGATCAAGCCTTTGCTTTTTTCGATAGCCAAAACACCTCTGGCAAACGCCTCAGCGACTTTGACCTACTCAAGGCCCGGCACTTGCGCGCGGTGGTTTCCGACGACAGCGTCGGTATTGGTTGCTCGCACCTGTGGGAGGCTTATGAGCAGCAAAAGGTCGGTAACGGCCAACGTTTGGCGTATTTTTTAACCGAACAAATTCTGGCGCGTACACGCATGCGCCAACGCGGGAAAAAAGTTGACCACTTGCTATTGGTCAAGGAATTCGCGGTACAGCTGCCCAAGCCTGATCTGAAGTCCACCGTTTGCAGCCCCAAGACGATTCAACTTTCGCCACCCACGGCGGTGAATTTTTATCGCGACTGGGAGGTGGGTTATGAGGCTAAAGACGGGGTTGATGCGTTCACATTCACCACACAAGTGAGTGTGCAGGGCCAACAGATTGCCGTGGAAGAGCGCAACCTCACGCGTTTGCCGCTTCAGTTGAATCAGCCGCTATTGGGTGGAGAACAGTTCTTTTTTTATATTGGTAAATACACCGAGCTGTATAAGCAGTATTTCCCGCTGGATATTACTGCGTGCGAGCAAAAAACCGTCGAATCGGCAGAGCCCACCACGGAACACGGGCGCTTACTGCAACTGCACCGCCTAGTTGAACAAGGACAAGGTGCTGGCTATGCACTGCTAATTGAAATATGGCTGGCGATGCTGGTGTTCTATCTGGATCGCTTTGCTGAGGATGAGCGCTTTGCCGCCTTTGCTGCGCTGGCCGATCAATACGTGTTCAGCCTGCGCATTAGCGAAGCCCCATTGTTCCGCAGTACCGTAGAAAATCACTTTTCTGAAAGGCATGTTTTTGCCGACTTGCTGCAGTGCCCGTCCTCGCTGCAGGCCTTAGCTTTGATAAAAAAGCTGAGTGGCAAGCAGGCTCAAGTGCTTGAGCAGTTTGGCCCCGAAAAAGTCATAAAAACCCAAAAGCGGCCCGTGATACATCGGTATATCAAAACGTTCAAAAACCACTACTCAGCAGGCAAGGGCGCACATGCAGAGCATCGCAGCGCACTCGCCACGGTTCTGTACAGTACGTTTTTCAAGGATGAACACCATGCCTAGCCCCGGTCATGAACTGACGGCAAATAAGTACAGTGCAGAGCGCATCGTCAGTGGCGGCAGCGATAACAATATTCCTGCGCTAGACAAGCCTTTCTTGATCCCGATTTACCAGCGTCTGTACACCTGGGAAGCGCAGCACGTCGACTGTTTACTCACCGATTTATGGGAGGCTTGCCAGCAACAGGCCGCGGCTGAGTATTTTATCGGCGCGGTGGTCGTTAGCCCTAAGCTTGACGATGGCAGCCTGGAACTGATCGACGGCCAGCAGCGCATGACCACCTTATGGCTGATTGCCTCAGTGCTAGTGAGTGCGTCTGATCTAAGTACTGAGTCGAAACAGCAGTGGCAGGCGTTTATGGCGGTTGGAACCGGACAATCGGCAATCCCTCGCCTGGATTTTTCTGGTCGCGAGCAAGACAAAAAGGCGTTAGCAGGCTTTATGAACCATTGGCAGTGTGGCTGTGGTCGCGCTGAATGCAATGGCTGGCTAAAAAATGAGGCGATGATTGTTGCCCGCAAAACGATCATCAACTTCATCAAAAAGCTCGCCAAGCAGCCGCAAGTTGGGCATGAGCCGACAGCGGCTTCAGAGTTGCAGGCATTCAGTGGCTATTTATGGTCCAAGGCCACCTTCGTTATTGGCCAGCTGCACAGTAACACCGACAAAAATCGGTTCTTCGACAGCATGAACAGTCGCGGTGTGCAGTTGGAAAAGCATGAAATTCTCAAGGCGCGCTTGCTCAACGGTATGCCAGAAAACGAGCGGCAGGTTTACGCCTGGGCGTGGGACCTGTGCGCCGATATCAACGGTTATGTGAAAGGCAGCGTGCAGGCCGAACTCGACTATGGGCGAGGCGCTACGAATATCGACACTCCGCTATTGAGTGGAGTACATGCCAAGGCGTTGGGGGAAAAGGGCACTGGCGAAGGCGCAGCGCGGACGCTAAAGGACATACTTGGCGGCGAAGGCCTGAAAGCCAATACGGTCAGTACCATTGACAAGGTATCCGTGGGGCATAAAAGCCTGGTCAGTTTTCCGGTGTTTTTGCTGCATGTGTTGCGGGTGTTTCTCGGCACAGACAGTGCGGGGGCCCAGGTGTCAGTCGATCATAAAAAGCTGATTGCTGAGTTTGATAAGCACTTTCGCGCTGGGGTCGAGCGAAAGCCACTGGCGGACAAAGACCAGTGCAAAGCCTTTATCCATTGCCTACTGCGCTGCCGCCTGCTCATGGACAACTTTATGATTAAAGGCCATGTCGATGAGGGCAGTCATGCAGCGGTGCGCTGGGAGATAGCCTCGGCTTTTTCGGGTGATCCCGGCAAGAAGGGCCGTGCCAGGCGCACGGGTAAAGAGTGGGATTCGATCAGCATGCTGCAAAGCATGATGTATTTCAGCCAAGATCTAACCCGCGCACCTTGGCTGACGCAAGCGCTCAAGGATTTGTACAAGCCAGAGACAGATCTGGATAGGGCCGGCGCAATGCTTTACGCGTTAAAGCAGCAAGACGCAGGCTATGCGCAATCTGTGCTAAAGGGTATGAGCTTGTATGTGGTGCTGGGGCTTGCTGATCCGGATGCTGCAAAGCCGAATGATACCGATCAGGAGGTTAACGGCTTAGGCACCGACACTGCGCATTACTGGTTTTACAAGCTGGAGTATTTGCTGTGGGAGAAGTGGTTTAACTCCGAGGATGCTAGCGATAAAGCATCGAAGCCCGCACTATTGAACAGCAAGGGCACTTACCGCATGCGCCATGTGACCTCGGTTGAGCACGTTAGCCCGCAAAGCAAGAATACCGGCAAAATTACGCAGCTGGATCGCTTTGGGAACCTGGCCTTGCTGTCTATTGGCGAGAACTCCAGTTACAGCGATAAAGACCCAGTCGAGAAAAGGGGCGCATTTCAGGCGAGCCTTGAGCGTGAGCTTATTCAATCGTTGAAATTGGCGCATGTATTTTCAGCCGATCACGGCTCTGAGTGGGTTTGGAACGATGCCGCCATGGATGAACATGAGGCGGCCATGATGGAAATTTTGATCGCTGCACATCCGCAGCTAACGCAAGGAGCGACCGCATGAGCAAGGCCGGCGAGCTGACCTTTCAGAACGACATGCTTAAACACTTGCTCGCCAACGGCTGGTTGCTGGGCAAGGCAGAACACTACAACCGTGAATTGGCCCTGTACCCAGAAGACTTGCTGGGTTTTGTTAAAGAAACCCAGCATGAGCAGTGGCATAAATTCTGCGCGTTGTACCCCAGCAACCCCGAGCAGCACTTTCTGGAACGGGTCGCCAGCCAGCTGAATAAAACCGACCCGAATGCCGCCAGTAAAGACATGCGCACCTTCGGCACCCTGGGGGTGTTACGACATGAACTGCGGCATCGTGGTACACGTTTTAGCCTGTGTCAGTTCAAGCCCGAGCATGATCTGAACCCAGATACCTTGGCGCGCTACGCCAAGAATCGCTGCCGGGTGGTGCCGGAGGTGGTGTATTCACCTTGGGCCAGCCAAGAGCACTTAGAGCTGACTGGCAGCAAAGCCAAAGCTTGGCGGATTGACTTGGTGTTGTTTGTTAACGGCTTGCCGGTGGCCACGCTTGAGCTGAAGTCCGAATTTAAACAGGCCGTACAGAACGCCATTAAGCAGTACAAGACCACCCGTTTTGCCATCGACCCCACCACCAAAAAACCCGAGCCGCTGCTGACTTTTAAACGCGGCGCGCTGGTGCACTTTGCCGTCAGCCAGTACGAGGTCTATATGGCCACGCGGCTGGAGGGCGCGGCTACTTACTTCTTGCCGTTTAACAAAGGCACCACGGCGGGCGGTGCCGGTAACGATGTGCCGGCCGACCTCAATCAGTACGCCACCGATTACCTGTGGAACGAGGTGTTGCTGCCGAGCAACTTGCTGGCGATTCTCGGCTACTTTGTGCACCTGCAAATCGAAGAGAAAGAAGACTGGGAAGGCCGTAAATACAAAAAAGAAAGCCTGATCTTCCCGCGTTATCACCAGTGGGATGTGGTGAATAAACTGGTTAACGCGGCGCGCACCGAAGGCCCAGGGCATAAGTACCTGATCCAGCACAGCGCAGGGTCGGGTAAGTCCAACTCGATTGCCTGGGTCGCCCACCAGCTGTCGTCGATCTACAATGCGCAGGGCAGCAAGCAGTTCAACTCGGTAATCGTGGTGACCGACCGCACCGTGCTGGACGACCAGCTGCAAGACACCATCAATCAGTTTGAACACGTCGATGGCGCTGTAGGGCGGATCAATAACAAGGAGGGCGACGGTTCCAAGTCGGAGAAGCTCGCCAGCGCCTTGGAAAACTCCCAGCCGATTATTATCGTCACCATCCAGACCTTTCCGTACGTGCTGCGTGCCATCGAAAACAGCGTCAGTCTGAAAACCCGCAGCTACGCGATCATTGCCGACGAAGCCCACTCCTCGCAAACCGGCTCGACCGCACGGCAACTGAAAGAAGTACTGATGATCGAGGCCAGGGCCGATGGTGAGGATGAACTCAGCTCTGAGGACATTCTCGATGCCGCCGTGGCCTCACGCAAAGCCTCGAAAAACCTCAGCTACTTTGCCTTCACCGCCACGCCAAAAACCAAAACGTTGGAGTTGTTTGGCCGTTTACCCAAGCCCGCCGAACAACCGTCGAAAACCAATAAGCCCGAGGCCTACCATGTGTACAGCATGCGTCAGGCCATCGAAGAGGGCTTTATTCTCGATGTGCTGAAGAACTACACCAATTACAAAGTGGCCTACAACCTGGCGCAAAAAATCGATAAGGCCGATCAGGAGGTCGAAAGCAAAAAGGCCAAGGTCAAGCTCAACCAGTGGGTGCGCCTGCACGAGTACAACATCGCGCAGAAGGTGCAGGTGATCGTTGAGCACTTTCGCAGCAACGTCATGGGCCTGCTGGGTGGGCAAGCCAAAGCCATGGTGGTCACCAGCTCGCGCAAAGAAGCGGTGCGCTACAAGCTGTGTTTCGACAAGTACATCATCGAGCAGGACTACCAGAAGATCCATGCCATGGTGGCGTTCTCCGGTGAGGTGGAATTCGTCGAGAAAGACCCCAACTCAGTGGCGCTGCTGGGCAACAAATACACTGAGAGCAACATGAACCCCAACCTCAAAGGCCGCGACATGCGCAAAGCCTTTGATAGCGACGATTATCAAGTGATGATCGTCGCCAACAAGTTTCAGACCGGCTTCGACCAGCCAAAGCTGTGCGCCATGTATGTGGACAAAAAGCTTGGCGGTGTCGAGTGCGTGCAGACCTTGTCGCGCTTGAATCGCACCTATCCGGGCAAGGCAGAAGTCGGCACCTTCATCTTGGATTTCTTCAATGAGCCGCAGGAAATTCTCGATTCGTTTCAGCCGTATTTTCAGACGGCAGAGCTGGCGGATGTGTCCAACCCAGACTTGATCTTCGACCTATTTGAGAAGCTCAACGCGGCGGGCATTTATAAGTCGAGCGAGGTTGAGCAGTTCTGCTCGGCCTTCTTCGTCAAAAACAAAAGTAACGCGGCAATTGCCAATATTTGTAAACCAGCGGTGGAGCGCTGGACGAAAAGCTACAAGCTGGCGGTTGACGCCTACGCCCACTCGAAAGATATTTTTGCTCGGATTAAAAAGACCGGCGATGCGGTGTTGATCGCCAACGCTGAAAACGACCTGAAGGAATGTAAACAAGCCAAGGACGCCCTGGATATCTTCAAAAAGGATCTGGGTACCTTTGTGCGCTTTTATGAGTTCATGTCGCAGATCGTCGATTACGACGACAAGCAGCTGGAAAAACTCAGCCTGTACGCGCGCAACCTCAGCCCAATGCTGCGCGAAAGCGCGGTGGATGAGGATGATATTGACCTCGATAGCATCGTGCTTAGCCATTACCGAGTGTCGAAAATACGCCAGCAAGACCTCAAGCTAAAAGAAGACGCGCCCGACTATAAATTGGTGCCGGGTGAGGGGCTTGGCTCCGCCACGGCCAAAGACAAAAAAGAAGAGCTGCTCTCGCAGATTATCGAACGGCTCAACGAGCTATTTGTCACCGATGAGCTGACCGACAAAGATATGGTGAATTACGCCTACACCATCCGGGATAAGGTCAGTGAAAACCACTTGGTCATGCAGCAACTGGCCAACAATACGGCTGAGCAAGCACTGCTGGGTAATTTCGCCAGCGCTGTCGATGACGCGATCATGGACAGCGGCGGTGCCCACCAGAACCAGATGATGCAGCTGCTATCTGACCCGAGTAAGGCCCACAAATTTGCGCGGGTGGTGTTTGATTTGCTCAAGCTGGCGGAGTGATGGTTCTTTGCGCTTCGCGTAGAGGCGACGGACCAGCACCCGTTGATAGCCAGTTGCGTGTTTCACTACGAGTTTGGGTTTATTCACCCCTTTGCCGCTGGCAATGGGCGCATGGGTATCATCGATGTGCTGAACAGGGAGTGATTCCTGGTTGCAGGGCATCGTGCACAGGCGTCAGGCCAGCACCCCATGCAGTGCAATCGTAAGGCCGCTTGCAAGCGGTCAGGAATGACCGCTTGTGGCCGTTCTCCGCCGGTCGTCACTACGGCGTGTGCTGGTCAGGTTGAATGCAATTCGACTGGTCAGTGACAATGCAAATGGTCAAGTCCATGCAATTACGCAGGCTCACATTAAAAACCGACGAACGATCACCCGGCCATGTAATGCCACCGTTTTCCAAGGTCTTCCAGCACTACCGATTGGCGCAAGAGTCGCCCCAAAAATGCTGTTGACCGCGAGCAGAACGAGCGTTACACCAGAACCGTACCAGCGCTGTCCTCGACAGCACCCAGGTAGCCAGAACCTTTGAGGCTACGCCACGCCGTGGTGGTTCTCCCCAAGTGCGATTAGCGTCCGGCAGCTCGCACGGTCACTACCCATGTGATGGATGCCACTTCTTCCAGAATGCCCACTGCGGCAACTGATGCCCCCTCCTGGTTGCTCTGCAGCAACTTATCCGCTTGGCCATTTCTTGCGCCAACCTGTGCCCGTCTCTTTGCCCCCTAAAGAGACGGGCGCATTTCACACTGCTGCAGCCCTGCTCGCACGGGTTTGCGGCTTTCCCCCCTCGTGACAATCGGCGTGACAAACACCGAATGCTCACTCGCCACAGCGATGCCAATGATGGTGCCGCAGCCCAAGAAATGGACTGCACCTGACTGACAGTCAGGCATGCCCCGGTCATCACCTCGCTGCCTTCACCTGACTCAGGATCTCGCGGCACCGGTCTCGTCAGCCAGTGCAGCCTCCACCCGCCCACCACTATCGGTGTTCAGGAGGCTAGATCATGAAATGCCCAAGCTCCCGGTCGTAAGGAGCCGCCAGTCCCGCGTTAGTGGACAACCCTCACAGGTCGCAGGGGCCTTGATCCCTGATAACACTCAACAACCGTGGCGGGATGAGTGAGGACGAAGTCGATAATCTCAGGAGAAGTGCGATGCAACTGTGCGCAGCGTTCGAGCCACCACAACCGTTGCTGGAATACCAGCAGGCGCCACTACCCTACCCGGTCGAAGCACTCGGGGATCTGCTGGGCCCTGCGGTCGAACGACTGGCCGAGGTGATCGGCGTGCCCTGCGCCATGGCCGCGCAATCGGTGCTGGCCAGCGCTGCCCTGGTGAGTCAGGGTCATGCCAATGTCGAACTCGATGGCCGAACCTATCCATTGTCCCTCTACCTACTGACGGTGGCGTCCTCGGGTGATCGCAAAAGCGCGGTGGATCATCTGGCACTGAAAGCGGCGCGCGACTGGGAACGACAGCAGTGGACTCTGTATGCGGAAAAGCTCAAAGCCTATCGCGCCGCTACCAGCATCATGGCCAAACCCAAAACCTCAACGGAGCGTGCAGAGGCGAAAGGCGGTGAGCTGTCCGAGCCCGTACCGCCGAGACTGATCATTGCCGAGCCCACCATTGAGGCCCTGGTCAAAAGTCTGTGCAATGGCTTGCCCAGCATGGGCTTGTTCAATGATGAAGGTGGCCAGTTCTTGGGCAGCAGCACCATGAGCAAAGAGAATCTGCTCAAGGCGATCACCACCTTGTCGACACTGTGGGATGGCAGCCCGATCGACCGGGCGCGCTCCATGGCGGGGGAAAGCCTGCGGGCCTATGACCGCCGCCTCAGTCTACATCTGATGCTGCAACCCTACCTGGCCAACCAGCTGTTCAAAGACCCGGTGATCAATGGCCAAGGCATCCTCGGCCGTTGCCTGATCAGTTGGCCCGAGCGCCTGGTCGGCCAGCGGCTCTACAAGGCGATTGACCTGAGCCGGGATGCCAAAGTCCAGCGCTACCAACAACGGATCACCACCCTGCTGCAACAGCCCTGGTCGATTCACCAGGATGGTTCACTCAATCCCGCCACACTGGAGCTGACTGCCCGTGCCCGTCGTGCCTGGATTGATATTCACGACACCATCGAATGTCAGTCTGGCGAGTTCGGCGAGCTGGCCGGCATCCAGCCTGTCGCGGGCAAGGCCGCGGCGAATGTACTGCGTATCGCGGGTGTGCTGGCCATGGTTGAAGAGGCCAGTGCGTTGGACGAAGCACACATTCAGCGCGCCTCCACGTTGATGGATTACTACCTGGCCGAGATCCAGCGCCTGACCGAACAGGAGCCGGTCAATAGCCGATGCGAAGAGGCAGATCGCCTGCTGCGCTGGCTGGTGCAGAAAGGCTGGACTCACTTCACCATTCGCGACGTCAATCGCAACGGCCCTCGTTTTGCCCGCAAGAGCGCTGACCATACCGCCTCTTTATTGGTCGTGCTGATCACTCATCGCTGGCTGAGCAGCCGCGACGGAAAAACTTTCGAGGTCCGCCATGTTTCGCCTCAATGACGCGGTGCGCCGCTACCAGGCGCAACATCGATCGCAACTAGAATCGCGGCGTGTCGCCGCCTCTGTCGCCACCCTGTCGCCACGCGCCAGGCCAGAAACGACGCGGGTTGTCGCCACTGTCGCCGCTGTCGCCACACCACCCTTGGAGCCTACCAACCTCGCCCTGCTGATTGAGCAACTGCGTGAGGAAGGGGCACTGCTGCAACACCACGAGAACGCCCTCCTGATCCGCCCGACACACTGGCAGCAGGTGGACAGGCTCAGCCCTCACTGGAAAGCCTTGCTGCTCTTTCTGCAAACCAACGAAAACGGTGATGACGATGGCCCTGGTCGGTCGGCGTGAGGGTCGCAACTTTGGCTATGGCCGCCAGCTGAGCTACGCCGGCCCACAAGCGCTCAAGGATTTGTTTGCCGGTGGCCACTTCGCCACGGTCAAAGCGCATAGTGATCGCTGGCAAGCGTTCGTGCGTTGGTGTCGATCAGAGGACGGCCCCGGTTACAACGATGCGCGCCTGATCGATCGAGAGACGCTGCACGACTACGCCGCGTACCTGCGCCAGCAGGTCCAGCAAGGTGGACTCTGCATCGCTACCGCGCAGAACCGCCTAAGCAGCGTCAACCGCACCCTCGCCGCGCTGCGCGGTGATCAGGACGTGAGGATCGCCAGTCCGAGCCAGGCGTTAGGACAGCAGCGCTCGAGCGTACGCACCCGCGCGCCGGATGGCCAAGACCGCCAACAGGTACAGCGAGTACTTGAGGTACTTGGCGAACAGCATCGCGAGCGGGTGGTCGCGATTGTCCTGTGGGCCCGAGCAACCGGTATGCGCCTGCGCGAGGCGATCCTGGCTGACCTGCCACGCCTGCACCGCGAAGCCGAACACTTAGGCCGCATCAACATCCAGGACGGCACCAAAGGTGGCCGCTCAGGGGCTTCAGCGCCGCGATGGATCGAGGCAAATGAAGAGGTGAAGGCGGCACTGCAGTTGGCTCGTCATGCATCGCCGCCCCGCAGCCGCAACTTGTTGGCCCGAGACGAAAGCTACGCCGCGTTCCTGCAACAGACCGTGCTTCCCGCCCGCAAAACGCTGCATGAACACGGGCTGAAGGGCTTTCATGAACTGCGAGCAGCCTACGCCTGCGAGCGTTACGAACAGCTCACTGGCCACGCCGCGCCGGTCAATGGTGGCCACTGCTATCGCATTGACCGCGACCTTGATCAACAGGCGCGGCAGCAGATCAGCGCTGAACTCGGGCATAACCGGATCAATGTAGTGTCGGCCTACATTGGAGGTCGAGCGTGAGCAAGCCCTTTGATATGGCGCTGTTCCTGAGCGGTGTACTGACCGGCTCGAAGGCTACTCAGCAACGTCACCTACGGCAAGCCCGAATCATGCAAGCGGCCATTCAACAGCGATGGCAGCGCGATAATCCCTGGACCTGGCAGCTCAAGCATGTGCGCTGGTTTTTCACTCAGCACCTGAAAAACCACTCCGATACCACCCGGTATTACTATCGGCTCACCGCTCTATTGGTCTGGAAACGATTAGGAAATGACCGAGAAATGCTGATCGGTCGCTCGAGCAGTCGTAGGTAGGCAGCCTTCCAGTCCCACTTGTCCGCCTTCATCTATCTCAGCGCGGACATCCTCGAACTGATGAACCTGCTCGAAGAACACCACGGAAATGGCAAAAAACGGCCAAAAGCAATGGGATGGACTCCTCCTCACTTCGGCATCTTGAGTGCCAGACTGAAAGTGCGAACCACAGTCAACAGTGAGAAGGAGTCCACACATGAAGCTTATGCGAATTGGGGTCGACCTGGCCAAGAACGTGTTTCAGATCCATGGCGTGGATTGTCATGAAAAGCCGATCTGGCGGCAGCGGCTACCACGTGATCGCTGGCTTCAAACGGTGCTGGAAAAGGTCGAACCTGGTTGTGAGATCGGCATGGAGAGTTGCGGTGGGGCCCATCATTGGGCGCGGCAACTCGAAGCTCTCGGATTTCGAGTCAAGCTGATCGCCCCTTAGTTCGTTAAACCTTATGTCAAAAGCAACAAGAACGACGCGAACGATGCCGAGGCGATCTGCGAAGCGATGAGCCGTCCCAGCATGCGCTTCGTCGCCATCAAGACGATCGAACAACAGGATATCCAGGCGACGCATCGCATCCGGTCCGGCTTAATCGAACAGCGGACGGCCAAAGCCAATCAGATCCGTGGGCTGGTCGCCGAGTATGGTCTCGTTGCACCGAAGGAGTTGCTGATGCTGCGTCGTGCAACACCATGCTGGCTAGAGGATGCCGATAACGGTTTGACGGCACGCTTTCGTCGTCTGCTGGATGGTTTGTGGGACGACCTTCGTGCGCTGGATGGGCGTGTATGCAAGCTCGACGGCGAGATCACTGCGATCGCGACAAACGAGCCGTCCGCCGTTCGCCTTCAACAGCTGCGCGGTGTTGGTCCAATGATCGCCACAGCGCTCGTCGTCGCTCTCGGTGATGCCCGTCAGTTTGCCAATGGCCGACAGTTTGCCGCCTCGCTGGGACTGACACCGAGGCAACACAGTTCTGGTGGTAAGGATCGACTGCTCGGTATCAGCAAGCGCGGTGATACGTATCTACGAACATTGATGGTGCATGGCGCACGCTCGGCGCTACGCACAGCCAAATCCAAAGAGGATCGGCTCAGCCAGTGGGCCGTTCGTTTAGCCGAGCGATCGCATCCCAATGTGGCCGCTATTGCGCTGGCCAACAAAACTGCACGCATGGCTTGGGCGATGCTGCGTCACGGTACTGATTACCAACCGAATCAGGCAGCGGCCTGATCTATTTACCCGGCGTGTTCTACGAGAGAAACAACTCTTAACCACGATTGCGAAGCAACCTGAACGATGGCAAACCGGTCGAACCGGCGTCGGCAAAACCCTCGAATGTCCAAGTGCGAAAAGCACGAAAAAGCGATCGGGAGCCGGCGCGCGAATAGCCCATCATGGCCCTGCATCGAAACGATGCCGTATTAAGAGGCCGAATATACGTGTGCAGTCGGCACGGGCGCCAAAGCAATGGGGCTTGCAATGAGGAGGAGTCCATATACGGACTGTGGACACGCCGCTTGCGACTTCGTAATCTGCCCATAGGTTATATCGCTTTTTCTCCTCCCTTCTGTCGCGCTTCCGGAGCGACTCCCAGACAGTTGAAGGAGTCACGCGTAGATACGGAATGGTGTGCGACAGAAGTGGCGTAGAACTACCCAAAATGTGTCGTCTATTTATAGTTAGGTACCTCATGGAGATTGCTTTGGACGATAAAGTAAAACAATGGGTAGAGATGGAAGGCTACCCCTTGGAGTTCTCTACAGCTCATAAGTTTAAGAAAAGAAAATTTTCGGTGGAACAAAGCTACTTTGCAAAAGATAAAGATGGCAAGGCCAGAGAAGTTGATGTGCTTGCAACAGCAAACTACCCACTTGGTCGTTCGTTCCTGCGAATTAAACATGTAGTTGAATGTAAATGGAGTAAAGATAAGCCTTGGGTGCTTTTTAAAGACGAGAAACGATTTGCAACGTCGGCATTGGCAGCTCAGTTAATATCTTCATCTGCGGGGCAAGCTATTGCCTGGGTAGCCGCTGGAAGTGAAGAGCTTAAAAGCTTAGACATGTTCAGGGAAGAAGGTTTTTCATTCTCAGGAAGACAGGCTTTTTCAAAAGGAAATGATTTGTTTTATCAAGCGGTCCAAGGAGTGGTCTCAAACTGCTTAAATATTACCAGAACTTACGATGACTATGAATTTAAGCCAGAAGATCATCTTTTGGCAGTGATTGCTCTACCAGTAATCGTAATTGACGGAAGCCTGTTTGAAGCTACGTATGCCTCCGACAGTGATGAGCTGAAACTGGAAAATATCAGTCATGCTCGTTTGCGCTGGGCAGGAAACGAAGGGCGCCAATTAAATACGATAATTGACATAGTGTCGTCAGATTACCTAGATACCTTTCTAGATAATCGAGAAAAAGAGCTAAATATCCTAATGAACTGCTTTGGGAAAACTTTGGCACAGTTGATTCAGTGTTTTCAAGAAAAAACAGAGAAACACTTAGTGATCACCGAAGGGCCAAGGGGGATATCTGGCAGACCTAAGTTGTTGCGGCAACTGAAAGAGGTGGCAATGCCTGACAAGCTGAGCTCGGACGTATCTGACGATCCGGTGAGCTAGGCGTTAGGTTTCGGCTTGGGCGCATAGGTGGTGATGCCTGCATCGTGACAAGCCAGAATTTGTTCGCTTTTGAAGTAACCTCGGTCAGCCACCACCGACAACTTATCTGACCCCATCGCCTCGCGGGCCTGCTTGGCCATCAAGCTGAGTTGATCGCGGTCGGAACCGACTTTGGTCACCTCGTGCGCGACGATCAGATGGTGCTGCGTACACAAACGATTGTCGTGCGCGACTCAAGTGATTGCGCGCGGGGTCGATTTAGATGGTCCAACCAAAAGGAATGTTAATGATGAGTTCACGTATTGCCGTTGGTCTTTTTGCATGGGTGATGGCCACTGCAAGCATTGCCGCTGCCAAGCCAGAGAATGCCGAATCGTTTCCACACATCCCAGCGATGATGCATCAGCAGATGAAGCTTGGAAACACGGTCGTCTACGATGGAGAGATCGACACCGCAATTGATCCAGGGCCGCAATACGTTTTTCAAGTCCGCGTTGAAAACGATGCCCCATACAGCTCTTACGCGCAGGAAGGTTATGTCGCGACAATGCAGGCTGGTGAAAACAATCTGGCCCAAGTTCAAATGTTCACTTATTTGATCAGGGATGTGCGGGCCGATGGCTCGGCCAAAATCGATTTGATCATCACTCGGCGCGACCCTGCCCGCAAGCTCGATCTCTCTGAGCTCGTACAGGCGATAATCACGATTGGTCAGCGCCACGACATGACCACGTCCAAGGGCACGCATCTGGCACTGCTGGTACAGCCTGACGCACATTAGACGTTCATACGAGGCGAGGTCGTCTTTGAGCTTTTAGCCGCAACGTATGTGTCCGCGTATTTTTGCGCGGTCATTACCGCGCTCATGGCCAGGACACCGCTGCGCCGAAGAGCCAATCTCTATCCGTTTTCACTCAGGCCAAGTGCCGCCGTCAGAACCGGTCCTAAGGAGCTGCTGTGGGATTTAAATTGAAAGATGGTGAGAAGATCCATCTACCTCCCGCATTCTTGAACGCCTTCACTCGGTATGACTATGTGCCCCCTGGGATCGATCGAACTCCAGAAGACATCATCAAATCGATTGAAGATACGCGCGACGTATTCCTTCGGCACAAAATCAAGATCAGGAGGGGTAACTCTCTTGATCAACTGCTCACCCGGGCTGAGCGTGAGACCAGAAAACGCACCAAACTGACACGCACGGCTATGGATCTTCAATACGTAATCGCCCTGACGGGGCTGTTCATCGGGCTCGCGGATGAAGAAGGGATCAGGGTGCCACTGGATCGCATCGCCAAGAGTGAGATGGACACCAGTTCGGCTAAGTTTTCGCAAGGCAAAGATGCGATATGGGAATTAGCATGCATGGCCAATTTCAAGATCGGGGCCATGAAAGTACGCCTCGACGAGCCCGATCTGGTGACTGATGTTGGCCAAGGCGACTACGGCGTTGCATGCAAAAAGATCTATTCCGAAAATAACGTTGAGAAGTGCATTTCAAATGGCGTTGGCCAGATCGCCAAGGCTCAGATGCCCGGAATTGTTGCACTGAATATCGACGAACTCGTCATCCCCCCTGGGCGGATGATGTATGCCTGGGATCAGGAAACTCTTCGAGGAATTCTACAGGGCTACGCCACGGATTTTATGACGCGACATCGTGCGACCCTGAACAAATATGGAGAAGATGGGACTTGTGACGGCTTTATCATCAGCGTTTCGCGAGCGGGATGGTTGCTCGATAGGCAGCATTTTGCGTACATATCCGTAAATGTTCACTCACCTGCGAAAGGCGTATTGGCGCCGGGGAGTGTGCGCATGGATCAGATGGGGCGACTGACGAGTAACGCAGAGGGGTTGGAAGATTGGGTTGCGAAAGTGGGTGGGAAAGCGTTTGGCCTTTAAATGCCGACAACGCGCTCTATACATGGCTCGCTGTGGTTCCCCATCAGGGGATTGACTAGTTCCAGAGCAAATCTAAGTCCACAGGCCTGCACACTGGAGACCTTTTACAAATCACCTGTTCCAGCGGAGCCCCCCTCTGCTCTCGGGAATCTTTCGTTTGTACCGAGTTGAAATGGGCCCGTTCCAGCTTCACTCAGAAAATCGCTTTGATCGAGACCAGTTGACCGTTTGTCCTTGGCAGATTTCCGTGCGTCTTGCTCTGCGATGAATGTGCTCAAAGTATCTGCGTCATAGATAAGATCGCTAACACAAAACCTTGCTCGCTATTCGTACTACTGCGTACGTAACTGAGTAGAGACTACGGACGACGCTGTGCGCTCGGGGCAAGCAAGGTTCAGATCTCCCATGAACTGCACGTGACTGGGGATATGCCAAGCCAGGTATGCAGCCGCCGGGGTTGAGTTCCTAGGATTTCACCCTGACGGCGAGCCTATGTTGAATAACTTTGCCACAGGCGTGGGCTGTATTTCGGTGATCGACTCTTGTCGGACGTGAGACCGATCAGAGTGGCGGTGAAGGCTTGCTACGCCGATGGATCTGTCTGTGCAGTGAAAGTGCGCTGCGCTGAGCATGTCGCGCGGTTTTGTCCTTGCTACTGCGCCCGCAGGACACGCAAAATGCGGCCACAACGACTGAATCCGACTTTTTGCCTGCAAACGTAGGCGATTTCTCAGTGCTAGAGACTGAGCCCTTCCCGAGGCAAAACAGATGATTTACTCACCGCACTCGCTCCTGAAACTGGTCCGGGATGGAAAACTAATCAAGCATCTTGCCCACCGTGAGTTGACTACCCCGGAAGGCGTTGGATTTGACCTCAGACTCGCAGGCCTCTCTCGCCTGACAGTAGGGGGTGGAAGCTTGCGAGAATCTACGCGACGCACCCCTGCCAGCGAGGTCATGCTCGCAGACCCAGATGACTGCTTCGTCATGGAACCGGGCAAGACTTATCTGGCGAGCACCATGGAAGAATTCGATCTTCCGGAAGATCTGGCTGCGCTTTTTTTTCCGAGAAGCACGCTGTTCAGAAGCGGGATAACGTTCAGTTCCAGTGTGCTGCCTCCAGGTTATGTAGGGCCGATGACGTTCGCGCTCACCAACCATCACAGCGAGGCGTTTGAAATTCAGATTGGTGCGCGCTTTGCGCACGTCATCTTTCAGGCGGTATCCGGGGATATCGGCCGGTATAAAGGACAGTGGCAGGGTGGCCGCGTCTCGCAGCCCAAGGACGAAGGACAAATCTGATGAGTGTGTTACAGATCAAAGGGCGTACAACGAAATCTCACACGGATTTTGACGCGGCATCGTACTCCAGCAACAGCCTTATTCTCACTAATGCGCGGGACGAGAGAATCGAAGAGTTTTCCCTCGAACTGTCCGTGGGTGAGGGGTGGAGTGATAACTATTCTGGCAACGACAAGAACCTGTGGCGCATCGTCGATGGCATGACGATCAAGGGCCACGATTCTGTGGTGGTGGAGGCCGCTGAAGAAATCAAGGTGCCGCACAATCGATACGGCATCGTCCTGCCGACGGGTAGTCTTTTTCTTTCACGCGGGGTGCTGGTTGCTTCGGCGAAGGTCGAACCTGCATTTGATGGCAAGCTCAAGCTCAGGATATTCAACACCACCAACAAGAATGTCTACCTGACCAAAGGCGAAAAGCTGGGCTCTGTGATTTTTTTCTCCACAGAATCGACGCACACCCAGAACCCCATCAAGCGTGGCAGTGAAATATCGACGCTTCCCATCACGCGGGGCGCGCGATTGAAGAAGTGGTTTTCGCTCAATCCCACCATATGGGTCGGGTGGACGCTGAACTTAATCGGAAGCTCCTTGGTGTCTTCTCTTATACTGTACGCCATCTATTACAAGACGGTACTGGAACACCAATCGCAGCCTCCTCAGGCACAACAAAGCGCTCAGCCATCGCAGAATGAAGTTAAGCCCAAATGATTGTCATTGATAAAAATCTAGAACACCTTGTTGCACAATATTCTGTATGCGAAAAAACCTTATTTGATGAGTTTTCTCTCAAAATTCAATTGGGGCATACGTATTACGAGCCAAAACCTTTGCCCGTCTCTGAAAGCATCGTATACGGGTCGCATCCAGCTCCTTCGACCGTTTTTTCGGAACAAAAAGAAATTCAGCAAAATTTGGTGCTGAAACCTGGTGAGCAAGTCATTACCTGCAGTAAACATCGATACAAAATACCGTTGGATTATTTTGGTTTGGTGCAAACCAAAGGAACCCTTGCGCGGTTGTTCGTGCAAGTAACCTGTAATGACGGTCAGGTAGAGCCGGGGTTCGACGGGTACATAACCCTCGAAATCATCAATATGTCGCCTTGGACGATCGAAATACCGGCCGTCAGCGATATAGCACAGCTTTATTTGATGAAATGCAGCTGCACCGCATCTGAGCCATACCACGGTCGGTATATGGATGCTGCCAAAGAAGGACCGACCCTCGCAGTGTTTCGAAAGTAGATCGCCTCACCGCTGCGGTCGACGCAGCGGGTGAAGATTGTCCATTGAACGCTTCCAGTATTACCTTCGTATGCGTAGGGCTAAGGTATTACGCAGCGGGGGCACCCATATACACACCGGTTGTTTAACTGGCCGAGGGACGTATTGGGTGAACGAACACTGCCTTGCTTAATCAGCGTCAAGGCCCTGGGCCCCAAAAAATCATTCTTGACCAAGGTACCAGATCGGTATGCCGGGTTTACCAGGGTGCAGACCACCCTTTTCGGGAGGTGTGTCGCACATGAACGGTTGCACACGCACAACCTTCTGCCCCGTGGCCTCTATGTATTTAGCGGTTAACTCGCAATTATCTGCAAGCGCGTACTGAGACTTCAAAATCGCCCGGCGCTCAGCTTCGACAATTTTGGGGATAGACTCATCGGTTGAGGCTCTGATTTTGTAAGATTTGCCTGGTTCCAGAATTTCGCCATCCGTATTGCTTACCAAAAACCACGTTTTCGTATTGGTCGTGGCTTTCGATGTGATTTCGAAGGCAACTAAAGTTGCAGGCTTTGACCCGTTGTTGGTCAACATGAGCTGCGCAGTTTTGTAATCACCACCTGTGATGGAGATTTGCAGTTCTGCTCGCTGAGCATCGAACAATCGCTCCACAGGTTTTGTGGCAGCGATTGATAATAGGCTGAGGACCAACGCAACCACTGAGGTTGGAGAGCTCACGAACCTTCGCCAGCCTTGGGGCTGGCCGCACTGCCGGCAACGAATCGCATGGACATGAATGATTTCTTTGCAGGCGAAACAGTGCTTTTCCAGGCTTTCCACGCATTTCCTTAACGAGTCGATTCAAACCATGCATCGTCAGAAGAATTGGCAGCCAATACTGACTGCCAACCCAGATCGTTCATGGATGTTATCGACCGAGATCTTGTTCCACAAAGCTGTTGTGCGGTTTTTTTAGCTTCAGCCGATCCCGCAGCGTGCCCGGTGCGTACTCGCTACGAAAGACGCCGCGCGCTTGAAGCAAAGGGACGACTTGTTCAGTGAACCGATCAAAGTCAACCGGGAGGAAGGGGAACATCAAGTTGTAGCCGTCGACCGCACCGGCCTCGTATAACTCTGAGAGTTGATTAGTCACCTGTTCGGCAGTCCCGATGACCAACCAGGTATTGGAGCTGATTACCAGTTGGCGCCCAAGCTCTCGGATGGTGAAGTTTGGGTCATAGCGTTTGATAAGCTCGAGCTCCGTTCGTATCCCATAGAACTGCGCCGCATCAGGCAATGGCGGTAACGGGCTGGGGCGTCGATTCGGCTAAAACGGAATGTCGGTGAGCGTCTGCTATTGGCTGTGGTCCGTCGCGACAGGTAGAAAACGGCCAGAAGCGGACTGTGACTTAGGTCGGATGTAGTCTGATAAAAAAGGCGAGCTAAACTTCGCCTCGCTCAGATTTAGCTTTAAATGAACCTAAAATATTGATGATTCGAACGATAAGATGGTTACACGGCTTTGTCGGTATGATTATGCCGGATTATATATTGCGCTAAAAATGTTCCTTGCCCGCTTGCGATTTCGTCCCGGACAAGTGGCATAAGTTTACGCACACTTGCATGGTACTCAGCATTATTATCCAAAGCTTCGCGAAAGCCAGTATCAACTTCGAAGGGGGATTTGTGGAAAAGTCCATGGCACATCGGTTTCAGCTCTGACAAGCTGACATTTTTTCTGGTAATGATATTTACAACCGCAGTGAGATAAGCGATTACTACAGTATCTATCACCATCCGTTCCTTGCGCGATATGAGTTCGCTCATCTGCGACTGAACAAAAAACATGACTCTATCATCGACTTCGCCTGGCTCTAGGGAGTTGAATCTGCGATTAGCCTCAAGCGCCTTTCCGTCCCTATCTTCTCCAGAGATAAGGACAATCCCGGCCCCCCAGATCGCCATCCCGGTCACAAAGCCAACATTTACTGGTAATAGAAGTATCGTCGGAGCCAGGAATAGCAAGAGAATCCCGATGATTACTGTGCCGAAGCAGAATCCCAGCCATGCAATTTCGGCCGCAATAGCACCAACGAAGACTGCAATCCCACACAACAGGAACAGCAGACCTACTAATTTCTTGCCCATAATTATTTCCTTGTCCGAGCTTGTCCCTAAATGCTGATGATATCGCGGTGATAGCTATTTTCTCAACGCCTAGCTTCCGCTTTGGGTTGGCAGTTGCCCTTCGCGACAGGCAGAAAACGGCCAATAGCGGACTCTAATGCCCGCATTCGTGGCTGGATTGGAGTGCAGCGGAAACCAGTCCGAGAAAAATGTGCGTAAGCACCTAACGATTAAGCTAAGGGGCGGGCTTCAGACAATCCCAGCGAACGAAGTTAGCGATTTTAACCAATTGTTATACATTGTCTATTAGTTCAGCCCTAACAATTCTCAAGGGGTCTATCGTTATGCCATTAGAATTGAAACAAGTATTTGCCCTGTCCGCAGCCTCTACGGGTGGATCACCATCGGCAATTGAATGAAGATACCAAAGCGCCAGCGACAACTCATGTTGCCCGGCCTCTCCTACGAAGGTGACAACATATGGCTTTGTTATTGATCTGTATCGCATGACAAGTTTGTCATAATTTTCACCAAGTAAGGTTCCTGCGATATCTTCAATCATTTCTGGAACATCTATGTAGCTGTGATTGAATCCAGGAGCATGAATCGCTACCTCTTTAAAAAGGACAGCAAAAGGCCCTTCGTCAGCAGGTGTTTGTTTCCCTTGGATTGACATGCTGAATTGATTATTTCCTTTCCTCTCTATTCCAGAAGATAGAGAAATTAGAGCTAATTCTGTCTCTTTCTTTATTGCGCTCTTAGGAAGGATTCCTCTTGTGTGGAAGGAGGCTATGTTATTAGTTCTTGTACCATGAAACCACATCGCTTTAATCTCTGACCTAGAGCTTCCAAGCGCATCGCAAATTTTCTTGTAAATATATTCTTCCGGCTTATATGTGTGATGCTGATAAGGATTGAGTGGCTTTAGCAGTAAGGTAAGAGTCGTTTTATCTGTATTCAAAATTTTACAGACAGTTGACCATGCTGTGTTTTGGTCGGAACAGTCTAAGATCATTTCCGCTCCCATGGATTTGGTCGCTATATAACGATTAGGCTAACGGGCACGGGACGGGCTTTAGCCCGTCCCAGTGAGCGGAGCAAACGATTTGAACCAATGTTAAGTGCCAAAGCTAGTTTCTAAATTATGCCAGCTTCTTTTTGTAGTTTTTTAATATAATCATTTAAGGACTTATTAAAAACAGGGATGGTGTCACTTACAAACCCCCAGTCAAAATTCAATAAGGCGCTACTCCAGCCTACGCTATAAATAATCCCGTCTTCATCGAGTTTTTTATCACCATGCGTCATTATAAAGCTTTCTTGATCAAAGTGAGCACCGTGCTTGTTGCGGTATGCTTTGGCAGCTTCTATAAATTCATTAAACTTGACTTTAATATCACCAGAAAATGCCTCTAAAATTATCTCATCGAGAATCGGCTCCCAAAATGGTTTCTTGTTGGTGGCAATAACCCCTGCTTTCCCATAGCCGTCGTTAAAAATAGTGCAGAATTTAATTATTATTTCTTCAGTTATTAGCTCGTCAATAAGCTGGGTATCATGAATATCAGGAAATAAAGAACCATGTTCTTCTTCGAAGCTATTCAATGCCTCCCCATCAAGTCGCAGGCCAGTTTTTAATCTTCTGCGCTCATTATCATATAATTCGGTAATATGCAGCGGCCTTCCAGTGTTGCAGAAGCGATCAACTCGTTGCCTAAATGCCAGAAGATCAATGATTCTATTGAGGGCTATTTGCCACAAATATAACCTACCAAGGGTTTCTTTCACTATTAGCATCACCTTTATTTAGTACTGATAACAAAATTGAAGCGACTTAATCTAGCTAGGTGCACATAACTATAAGTAGGCGACATTTATTGCGTAATTGCTTACGCCACATCTGTCGCAAAACCTTCCCTATCCATTCGTAACTCTTTGATCCCATTGAGCTAAACGCTTGAAACGAGCCAGCTAGCTATTGAGCAGAAGCGACAAGACCTTCCCTGAGGCTACATAATCTTTGGATAGCGTGTCTATGGTCGGGTGTGGATTAAGCGCTCCGATCTGGGAATGTCCGCTCTTGGCAAGAGCCTAAAAACGACCCAAACCGGGCAACCGTGACAAAGTCGAATCATAGTGCTCGTCCGCCTTCCATGGCATCTTCCACTCAAGACTATGAGAGCCGCATCAACACCCGGTCAAAACACAGACAATAAAACAACGTAAAGCTCTTTCCGCTTCGCCTCAAATAACCACTATTTGAAGAGCCGCGAAAGCAACTCTTTCAGTTTATTAACAAAAATCATCGGCCCTCCAGCAGGCTCCGTCACGCCCATGGCTTCGATATTAGGCTTGACTGGCGCTAGATCTATTAGGCTCTGTTTTTCTAGCCCTAAAATATCAACCATATCATGCACAACAATTTTTGACTTTCTTACTTCACCGAACTCGAACTGAGCACCACTATATGAATATACATTCAAAATAAGTTTATTGAACAAATTTATGCAACCCGCAACCCTGTGATGCTCTTTGATCTGCCGCTCAGTCGTTTTAGGTGTGAATTTTGGATGTGCAGCAGCATGTCGTAACTTTTCCCAAGCTTTCTTTTCGGCAATCGATATGAGTTTTTTATCTACCAGCATTCCCAAGGCTTTGGCTGCGTAAAGATTCCCCCATCCAGTGACCTGTTTAATTATCGTGTTGCGTTTTGCGGGATCAATCTCCAAGCCTTTTAGTTTTTCTATAATCTCAAGTTTCTCTTTTTCGTATGCCTCATCCCTGGCTTCTTCTACAAGCTTAGGCATAAAGACATCTATCAACACACCTTCAACAGAAGTTGAGATTGTAAGGTTGGATAATGCACTTTCCGTATTGAATGCCGCAAACACTCGTTTCCATTGTGCGTAAGTGCTTTCAAAATACACATTGTGATTCTTCAGAACATGCCAAATATTAAAAAACAGCTCATAGTGGCTTTTGAAACTGATCACACCATCAACAAGGACATTTTCTGGTATCGGATACGGAATGGTCTGACTCCTAACAGAGTTTCGTATACTACGAATATAGTGCGTCAATACTCTCCCAGACCTTTTAGACATGGCATATGCTTGTGGCGACGTACCGGATGTAAATCCTATATAAAATGTTAATGCTAGGAATAGATTGTCCACGTCAAAATCGCCATTAGCATAAACCTCAACATATCCCTTGTGATCAATTATTGATATGTCGAATTCTTCGCCCTTAAGTACGGTCTGATTAAGACTCCAAGACTCACTACCTAACGTCGAAGTAGTGGTATTTCCTTTATTTTTTGGAACCCTGGATAACTCATTAATTTCAAAATACAGATAGCTATTCTGTTGATTTGGATAGTCAAAATTTACATGCTTATATATTTCGGCGAACCCGACTACAAACCTGAAGGGTCGATGCGTATTAAACTCCCGTATATTTAAAGAAAACCCACTAGCTTCTATTTTTTCACCATCCAAGGACAGGCACTCAAAGAATAGCTCCTGTTTTGGATCAAAAAGATCTTTTGGAAAGTCGGCACCACCAAAGTGAAAGGGGATATTTTCGGACTTTAAACAGACGAACTCCATATAGAGAGAGCCGAGGCCATTTATTTTAATAATCCCATGACCATCCAAACGTAAGCCGTTATCAATTTTTTGATAGATGCAGGCCTCAATGCATTGAATGACCAATTCACCCGTACGCGCAATTGCAAAACTTTTCTCCAACAACATATGGCCTCCCTGCTAAGTTTTTCCAGTCCAGTCAAAAAGACCAACGATGTCCGCACTTTACCCGTTTTGGCAAGCGTCAGTCATGCTTTACGCGATAGGGTTGTTACCGACCAAAAAACGAGCGAGGCCTCCACTGCTAGCAAACAGTTGCCCAGAATAATGAGCGCTTTTCAAGGAGGAATGCGAGCGCGCGTCCGCCCCTTTTTGACGTGGAAAAGTTGCAGACACTCGTGTTATGGGTAAATGCGCGGATCTGACACCAGTTAGCATTCGACTTGACGAGTCATTTGCATCGAATTTGATCAGCAGGCTTCGTAACCATGACAGGTAAAGTACGATCCAAAGCGACCTGTCTCTACCGGCAGCAACCGCCACATAGCGGCCATCCGTGAGGGGCAGAAATCGGCCAAAAGCAGACGGTTACGATTGGATTTTTACTCCGCCTCGGTGATGAAAAAAGGCGCCTTTTCGGCGCCTTAAAATTATTAAGCGATGGCGGTTAACGACTCGTATCTGTTGCCGTAACGTATCCAAATTTAAGCCGGGTTGTGTGTGTGCAGCGGCACATCCACCAGTTTACCTACAACTGCGGCCTCTTCTTAGCCTGTTCTTCAGCCCAAAATGCATATCGACCACCAAGATTCAGTAGGAACTTTTCGTATTCCATGGCGTAGGCCATCGCTTGATTGGTTGCAGCTTGATACCGATCCCTATACCTATTTCGCTCCTCAATGATCTTATCGACCATTCCGATTTTTTCGTATGCCTCGGTATATCTAACAAGCTTTTCATCAAGTGTCTTCATTCGCGATGAAATACTCATGTTTTTCTGTTGCTCAGAAGTCAGTTGATCTGACAGGGAAGAAATAGTTTTCTTTAATTGGTCCTCTATCCTCAGTGCAGAATTTAATTTTGCAAGCGACGACTCAGATGAAAAATATACCTCTTGTACAAGCTTGGTGGATACGACGTCTTCTATGTTTGAAATAGCCTCAGCGATCGAGACTTCAAAAAATTCTCTATTTCCGCCAGAGCTACGCGTATTTGCGAGGAGTGCGTGAACTTCTTGTTCAACCGAGTATGGGTTCTCTACATACCAAGCGCGCTCAACTTTGAATGGTTCTGGAACACCTGTTGTATATAGGTTTTCTGCTCGATCAAATGGGCTAATTCTAGATTGACCAATCTTCACGTGGTGAGGAATCGCCAGATTCGATAGAAGGTATATGAAGCCTCGTACTGGTGATTGTTGCTCTGATTGCTCGTCATACGATGTCACAATACTTAATCTCCGATTAGATCCATTTCACAGTGCCTCACGTTCCTTGTTGAACGCTAAGCGTCTGAGCCTATTAGATGCGCTTTCGCCAGGTGTGAAAACTTACCGGAAATGAAAACGTCGTATTTTTTTGACAATTTTTTTCCGCCATTCTGCGGTGCGGTGTCTGCGACGGGGAAGAGAGTGATACGGGTAGACACCATGGCGCCATTTCCTTTTGCGCGGGACGTTTGACTGACGGTAAGGTTAGCTCAGCCGATTGGAAACACATGCTGCAATCGCGGCTATGGTCAGTTTCTCGCCGAAGATAACCCGGCTCGACTGGCAGCTCATGGCCGTTTTCTGCCTGTTGCAACTGGCAGCTATGGGCAGTTCCCTGCCGATCATGGTTACGAAGCGCGCTGGTCAACTCCGATGCAATCGGTGGTCAGATCGAATGCAAGTGGGTGGCCAAGTGGAGTGCAATTTCGCACGGTATTCCAATTGGTATTCCAACTAAAAATAAAACCCGACATTACTGTTATAAATCAATAGGCTACCAAACTGATTCAAATTACCCCGGCCCACCACTTCATCATCTAAAGACGTCCACGGACGTCTTTTTTTGTGCCTGAAATCCAGTAAATACGGGGCTTTCAGCGCTTATGGGAGCTTTGGAGAGTTTCTGAGTTCCAGGCGGTTTGGTATTCCCAATGATTTTCCAAGGCATCCGGTGCTTTTTGGGGGATACCAAAATGGTGTCAGAGGTAGCTCTCATGCCTGCTCCAGCCCTCCGCCTTTCCGACCGCCAGTTCAAGGCAGTCAAAGCTAAAGCCAACGATTACGTCCTCAGCGATGGTGACGGCCTGCGCCTCCGGGTCAGGAGCAACGGCTCAATGCTGTGGAACTTCAACTACCGCGATCCGATAACCAAGAACCGTATCAACATGGGACTGGGCACTTATCCAGAGCTCTCGTTGGCGAACGCTCGAAAGAAAGTCGTTGAGGCACGTGAGCTACTTGCACAAGGAAATTTTCGAAAGCGGCGTTGTTTTCAGGTCCGGAATACATGCAGTGTGAGCGACCGCCAAATGTCCTCGGCGTACGCTGGGGGTGACGGAGTCCTTCTTCAGCTCAAACCAAGCGGCAGCAACGTTCTCGAATGTGTGTTCTGTCTCCGCTCGCTTGGCTTCGTTCTGAATGTTGCGTTGCACCTTGGGATCTATCGCTATTACCTGATGAGCTTCCGGAGCTCATGCTGAAATTGCCAACGCCACAATCAAAAGAACGACCCGCTGCCTGTTCGAATGGCAGTTGCACACCATGACCCGTCCTGCCGAAGCGGTAACCACCCGATGGGTAGACATCGACTTCGACAGACGGATCTGGACCATCCCCCCCCGGAGCGCATGAAAAAACGTCGCCCGCATAACATCCCATTGTCTGAACAGGCACTCGCGCTGCTGGAGGCACACAAGTCCCACAGCGGCCACAGGCAGTACGTGTTTCCGTCGGACAGAAATCCACGTACCCACGCCAATAGCCAGACTGCCAACATGGCGTTGAAACGTATGGGTTTCCAAGACCGCTTGGTCAGCCACGGCATGCGCTCCATGGCCAGCACCATCCTGAATGAGCATGGCTGGGATCCGGAACTGATCGAGGCTGCTGAGCATGAAGTCTCCGTTCACCACCGATTCAAGGCGAGCCTTGACCTCAACATCGAACCATCCATTAGTTTGATTTTGATCAACCTCTCCTTGGCTTTGCTAGCTAGACTGAAAATCAATACGACGTAATAAGTCGAGGGTGTACTTCATGTACTGGTTCCGCCGTCACCGCCAAAGCCTATTACACCTCATCCTTGTGGGATGGGTGCTAGCTGTGGCCGTGATGGCAATCCAGGGTTGTCTGGTGCAACCGAATCACAATATAGCCGCGCCACACCATGCCGAGCAGCATGTAGTGGATGGTCATGCTCTCCACACCAGTGGTTGCCTTCAAAACTGTGAGGACACTGCCACGGCGATAAAACCTGCAGCGCAGATTCCTGCGTTGGATCCTATCCAGTGGGCCGTTCTTTTACTGTTAACTGCTGCAGTAGTAATGTGGGTGCTTGCCCCTGAGAAAAAAACCTCCTTCGCCACTCTTGTGCTGAAGCGCCCCGCCCCACCGAAAGTCCCAGCCCGCCTGACTTTCGTCCGTTTCAACGATTAACCCCCCCTGCCTCAGAGTGACAGAGCACTGATTGCTCTGTCCTGCTGCGTCGCTTTTTTGCGGCTCGGTTATTCCTGCTTACCTCCCACAATCTCAGGAGTTCACCATGCAAATGCATTCTAAATTCGTTCTAGCTGCCATCTTGGCTAGCAGCGCACTCATTGCCTCTGCCGAGGATGCGCATCATCCAGCCGATGCACCCGTTGACTCAGCCGAGAACACAGCCTCCGCATCGACGGACATGACAAAAGCCATGACCGAGCAAATGCAGAAAATGCAGGCAGCACATGACAAAGCGGCATCGGCTAAAACGCCTGTTGAACGCCAAGCCGCCATGCAAGAAGGCATGAAAGTGATGAAGGACAGCATGGCCATGATGGGCAAGGAGCAGAGTGCAATGGGTTGTATGGGCATGTCTGGAGCTAAGGACGGCGCAGGCAAAGGAATGATGGGCATGATGATGCAGATGATGGAGCAGCAGTCGTCGATGATGGAAATGCCAATAAAAAAGTAAATGTGCAGTAGCGCTGCGGCACATCACATGGGGCTGGTGCTGGCTGGGTTAACGCAGATCGCACCCGTCTGATGTGTGTTGAGCCTGCCCACTTGTGCACCTGTTTATGCCCCATGACCACGGCGACCATCAGCAAAAGGCGAACAGCAAACACACGCGGCAAAGAGGAGTACCTACCATGAACCATACCGAATCGGCCTACGGTCTCTGGTCGCTGGTCATCATCAACTCACTGGTGTTTATCTTGTTCGCCTTCAGCTTCGTCCGGCCGAAGACGAGTCGCGATTGGCGCTCCTTCGGCATGTTCTCGGCGTTCCTGGTGGCTCTGTTTACCGAGATGTACGGTTTCCCGCTGACGATCTACCTGTTGATGCCCTGGCTCACTCGCAACTTCCCCGGTATCGACTTCCTCTCGCACGATGCAGGGCATTTGCTCGAAACCGTTCTGGGCTGGAAGGTCAACCCGCACTGGGGGCCATTTCACATTATCAGCAACTTGCTGGTCGCTGGCGGCTTCTGGTTATTGGCGGCCGCGTGGCGGGTGCTCTACAAGGCCCAAAGTACTGGGCAACTCGCGCTCGACGGGCCTTATGCGCGGATCCGTCACCCGCAGTACGTTGGCTTCGTGCTGATCATGTTCGGCTTTCTATTGCAGTGGCCGACATTGATCACCCTGGTGATGTTTCCAATCCTCCTGTTCGTCTACGCCAAGCTCGCGAAGCGGGAAGAACGGGAGATGCTTGCGCACTTCGGCGATGCCTACCGCACTTACTGCGAACAGACGCCGGCGTTCCTGCCCTGGTCAACCCCCCGCAGTCCCGACATCCCTACTGACGCGCCTCCCAGTTCAGGAAAACAATCATGAACGCTCCCTGGAAAACCGGCATTGCTCTGGCCCTGACCATGGCCATTTCCTACACGGTCTGTGCGCTGCTCTATGCGCTATGGCCGGCGCAAGGTATCGCTTTTCTCAACGCCTTGTTCCATGGACTCGACTTTGGTCGTCTTCAAGCCCCGCAAGACTACGGGTTAACGGCTTTCGTCGGGCCACTGCTGGTCTTGACCGTATGGGGCGCGATAGTCGGCACCTTGTTTGCCTGGCTGTCCGGCAAGCTCTGTGGCAAGTCTTGATAGCCGCTTCAGGCAGGAGACAGTGATGAACGAATCACACATGCAGCATAGCCAGCACCAGCCGGCGTTTGCATCAGGGAACATGGCGAAAGATCCGATCTGCGGAATGATGGTCGATAAGACCACAGCGTTGTCACGGGAACGTGGTGGGCGCAGCTATTACTTTTGCAGCGATACCTGCCTGCGCACCTTCGAGTCGCCAGAAAGAGAACTGAAGGCGATGAAAACCCGCGTGACTATCGCCCTCACCGGTGTACTGGCCCTGGCGCTTTTGCGTGCGGGCGCCTTCATCGCGCTGGCCGCCGGTGCCACGCTACTGACTTGGGTACCGATCCCTGCGCTCCCTTGGTTCACTTGGGGTATATGGCTTTTCCTGTTGGTCACTCCGGTGCAGTTCATCGGTGGCTGGAGTTTCTACAAGGGGGCGTGGAACGCCATTCGCACCCGTAACATCAACATGGATTTCCTGATCGCCCTCGGCACATCGGTCGCCTATTTCTACAGTGTCGCGGTGCTGTTCTTCCCCGACGTCCTGCCGGTGAAGGTGGCCGAGCGCGACGTCTATTTCGAAGTGTCGGCGGTCATCATCGCCTTCGTACTGCTGGGTAGGTACATGGAGGAGATCATCAAGAAAAAGTCCTCGGCCGCAGTACGGCGCTTACTCGATCTCAAACCGGCGATCGCGCATGTGATTCGTGACGGGCAAGAAGTCGACTTGCCCGCTGAAAGCGTCATGGCCGGCGAGTTCCTGATAGTCAAGCCAGGCGAAAAAATCCCTACCGATGGCGATGTCAGTGACGGTCAGTCAACGGTAGATGAGTCCATGCTGACCGGCGAGTCGATGCCGGTCGACAAACACCCGGGCAGTCCGGTGATCGGAGGTACGCTCAATGGCAGTGGTGTGCTCACTTTCAAGGCGAGCAGGATCGGTGCCGATACCGCACTGGCGCAGATCATCAGGATGGTCGAGGAGGCACAGAGCAGCACCGCGCAGATCCAGCGCTTGGCCGATCAGGTCACTGGCTATTTTGTGCCTGCGGTGGTGGCCGTCGCGCTGTTGGCGCTGGTCGGCTGGTCTCTTGCGGGGAATTTCCCGCAGGGGCTGTTGGCCTTTATCGCGGTTCTGATCATTTCCTGTCCCTGCGCACTCGGCGTGGCGACGCCCGCCGCGTTAATGGTCGGTGTTGGCAAGGGGGCTGATAACGGCATCCTTATCCGGGGCGGCGAAGTACTGGAGCGGGCAGAAAAACTGAGTACGGTGGTGTTCGACAAAACCGGCACCATTACCCGAGGCGAACCCAATGTAACCGACGTGATTTCGTTCGGCACAGCGTCGGAAAACGAGGTCTTGAAGCTCGCTGCCGCCGTGGAGTCCGGTTCAGAACATCCGCTGGGAGCTGCGATAGTGCGCGCCGCCCGGCATCGCGACATCAGCCTGCCGAAAGCGACCGGCATCAATGGCATCGCCGGTCACGGCATCGAAGGCAGTATCGACAGTCGCAAAATCTGGCTGGGCAATCGGCGTTTATTCGCCCGCCAAGGCATTGCAACCGAGGCGGCCGAGGAGCACCTCATCCGCCTGGAAGCCGATGGCAAGACCGCCATGCTGGTCGGTGTCGACGACCGTTTGGTTGGGGTGATTGCGGTGGCCGACACCATTAAACCCGAAGCGGCTGAAGCCGTTGCGGCATTGCAGGCAAGCGGCATCAAGGTCGTGCTTCTGAGCGGTGACAACCACCGTACTGCCGAAGCAGTCGCGCGACAGGTCGGCATTGAGCGAGTGATTGCCGAGGTCTTGCCGGACGACAAGGTCGCAGTGATCCGTCAATTGCAAAGCGAAGGGCAGGTCGTGGCCATGGTGGGCGATGGTGTCAACGATGCACCGGCACTGGCCACCGCTGACATTGGCATCGCCATTGGCTCGGGTTCCGATGTAGCGAAGGAAACCGGCGGCATCATCTTGCTCAAGAACGATGTACGCGACGTGGTCAACGCGATCAAGCTGTCGCGCGCAACCATGGTCAAGATCAAACAAAACCTGTTCTGGGCATTCATCTACAACAGTATCGGCATTCCAATCGCGGCCTTTGGACTGCTTAATCCCATCATCGCTGCCGCCGCAATGGCACTCAGCTCCCTATCGGTAATCGCCAACTCCGCGCTGCTGAAGCGTGCCCGCATTGGCTTGAGTCAGGAGGCTAAATCATGAACCGCGAAGTTTTAATTATCTGTCTTTTGGTGAGTATTGTGGGCATTGCAACGGTGGTTTACCTGTTGGGGCTGACCGGCAAATCGTTCGCCATAGCAGCAATTTTCCTGCTGTGCCCGGTCTTGGTCGGGGTGCAACTTTTTCGCGGCATGCGCCAATTTGATAAGGACATGGCCGAGGCTCATCGGCAACTGAAAAGGAAGAATCTGCCTTGATGCTTTATGCGACTCACCGCCCTAAATATCCAACGCATTGGACACATAAACCGATGCTCTGGCTCGCTATGCTCACATCTACGATAGCGCTTAAGCAGAATTGGAAGTGGCCTTACGTTATAGCCGTCCCTCCCGTTCCCTCCAAGGAGTGCCATCATGAATCAACATAACTTGCCCCAGCACCGCGCGAGGGGAACTAACTGGTACTTTTTAGGCTTCCTGGCCATCGCCGGTTATTTCCTGTTCACCGAACACAGGGCTCACGTTCTTCCGTATCTGCCATTCCTGCTACTACTGGCCTGTCCACTGATGCATTTTTTCATGCACCGTGGGCATGGGCATGGCGGACATGAGCATGGTGAAAGTGGTGAGCATGACAGTTGCTGTGGCCATCAGCACACCAGCGCTCGCAATAGCCAGGAGCATGACCACGATGGTCTACCCGATAACAAGACGAAGTAACCCGATCGTCCACATTTGATCCGTTGACAGGCAATCTCCATTCATAGCTGAGACTGAAGGTGCAGAGTTATCGTCGATGTTCACCTCGAACTGCGTGCGTCATGGCTATGTCGCTAACCATGCGGGACAGGATTGAGGAGCCAGATTAGTTTCCGGGGTATACAGCAATGACCTGGTCTGCGCCTGCTTTGGACAAGCCGATTACCCGGTAAGCATCATGTTTCCCGTTGACTTCCATGCCTGGAGATCCAGCCGGCATGCCATGAACGGCGATCCCGAGAAGGTCGTCACGTTTGCTCATCGCAATGATTTGCTCGGCGGGCACGTGACCTTCAACAAACTTTCCATTGATCATTGCTGTGTGGCAGGACGAGAGTCGTGGAGCAACACCGAGAGCTTTCTTGACGGCGCTAATGTTGGTTTCTAAATGGTCACAAACCTTAAATGAACAGCATTACCGCCAAGTGCGGGCTTTGTTGCATCTGGGGTTTGATCAATTCTGCAGGCAGCATCACCATCACCCGGCAAAACATTCCTACGGCTCCTATGCTGCGGTGCACCTGCAACCACTTGAGCAACAACTTCACTCAGGAAGATCAACATGAACATATGGATCGCAGCCGTCCTGGCCGTCATGGTTTCGGTGCATGTACACGCCGCCACCGAGATCGCCCCTCATGTCGAGCAGGTCGCCTTCAAAAAGGGCTCCGACACTGTAAAGTTCGCCCATTCCATCAAAGGCCCGCTCACCGCGCAGTACCGTCTGAACGCGAAGGCCGGCCAGATGATGACCGTGGACTTCAAGTCTTCCAACGCCTCTGCCTACTTCAATATCACCGCGAAAGGTGCGGACTATGCGCTCTTTAACGGATCGATCATGGGCAATCACTTTTTGGGCCCCTTGCCCGCCGATGGCGAATACACGGTTCAGGTATACCTGATGCGCAACGCCGCTCGGCGCAATGAAGTGGCCAACTACAGCCTTTCATTAAGCCTGAGCGCCGGTGATGCGACGAACAGCAATCAGCCGTTCGACCAGACACTTGAATTGCAGGGCATTGGTTTTCATGTGAAGAGTGTGTCGGTCGATGGAAATCGCGCTCTACACATTGCGCCCCAAGGTCTGGAAATCGATAACTCAGAGATCGTACGCCCCCTCACCGGCACCATCGTCCGAGCCGAGGTCGCCGACCTTGATCGCAATGGCTCCCCAGAGATTTACGTGTTCATCAGGTCTCCGGGGCGCGGGATGCCCGGCGAGCTCATTGCTTACGCTGCCAACCGCAAGAAGTCGCTTAGCGAGATTTATCTGCCACCTGTCAGCGAGAACCCGAAAACAGCGGTGGGCTACCAGGGCGAAGATGAGTTTGCCGTGGTGGAAAATGCGTTGGTGCAGCGGTTCCCGGTTTATGACAGCACGGATGCCGATGCGGGCAGGACGGGGAAAATTCGGCAGGTTCAGTACACCTTGATGCCTGGTGAGGCCGGGTGGGTTTTGAGGGCTTTGGGGACGACTGAGTATTGAAGGATTGCTCGTTGGTGAATTGATCCCGTTTCGCCCCCACGGCCAAAGCCCAAACACTTCGGATGCGGATCCGAAGCCCTTCTACACTCATCTCTCACACGTTCGAAAACACTCATCAAACGAGCCCCCATGACCACCCTCAAAGACCGCTTGAAGCAAGGCAAGGATGCTCGCAAGAACTGCTCCCGCGGTTCGCAGGCAGCCCTGGGGAAAATAAATCGCGACCCGCTGCCGCTGATCAAAACGTCCAGTGAAGGCCGCATCAAGTCACTGGTCGAGTTGCGCTACGGCCGCATGCTGGTCTCGCCGTTCACCTTCTACCGCGGCAACGCGCTGCTGCAAGCCCACGACTTGGCCGCAACTCCCAGCATGGGTCTGGTATCGCCGATCTGCGGCGACAGTCATCTGATGAACTTCGGCGGTTTTGCAACGCCGGAGCGCAATCTGCTGTTCAGCATCAGCGATTTCGACGAAGCCCATCCCGGCCCTTGGGAGTGGGACTTGAAACGGCTGGTGGCAAGTTTCGTGGTGGCGGCGCGCGACCTGCGTCATGGCGACACGGTCGAAGAAACGGTCTGCCGCCAAGTGGTCGGCGCCTACCAGCAGACCATGCTCGAATGCACCGAACAAAGCGCCATGGAAACCTGGTACGAGTCCATCAGCTACCGCGATCTGCGGCAACAAGCGAGCAAAGCGACCCTGGAGCATGTAGAGCGCGCCATCGAAAAAGCTGAACGGCGTACCCATGCTGAACTGCTACCGAAAATCAGTGAACGTGACGCACAGGGCCGTCTGGTCATTCGCGATGACCTGCCGGAAATTTTCCATTTACACGAAAACTCCACGCTGCTGGATGCCGACGACGACTGGCTGCGCCTGTCGAACTGGCGTGCGCTTTACGACGCGTTTATGCGCGATTACCCCGGCACGCTGCAAGCCGACCGTCGCGAGCTGTTGGCGCGTTTTCACGTTCAGGACATGGCGTTCAAAGTGGTCGGTGTGGGCAGTGTCGGGACGCGATGCCTGGTGGCACTGCTGACCGACGATCAGGAGTTCCCGCTGTTCCTGCAGTTCAAGGAGGCCCGTCGTTCGGTGCTTGCCAGTTATGTGAAGACTAAATCGCGAGTGCGGCATAACGGTCAGCGCGTGGTCGATGGCCAACGGTTGATGCAATCGGCCAGTGACCTGTTCCTTGGCTGGACCACCGGCCCCAGCGGTCGACACTTCTATGTGCGCCAGTTGCGCGACATGAAAGTCTCGGCGGAACTCGAGACGTTCGACGCTGAAACCTTCGCCGCCTACGGCCGCGTTTGTGGTCGCGCGTTGGCCCGCGCCCACGCAAAATCGTCGGGTAACGCCGCACACATCAGCGGCTACATCGGCAAGAGCGATGCGCTGGCCGACGCGTTGTTCAAGTATGCGCAAAGCTATACCGCGCAGAATGACCGCGACTTCGAACGATTCCAGCAGGCCTGCCGCAAGGGCCGTTTGCGGGCGCGATCGGAAGCGGACTTTGCGGCGGATCATTTGCCGTAGGTGAGTCTCACGGGCGTGAAGCGGCGAGCACTCATCGACATGAATTTTTCTTCACCCCACGACCTTTCAGCAACGGGTACATTGCGCTCGCTCATTCAAGAAACTACGGTTTGCCCGCCCTCCCGCGGGCTTTTTTTTGCCTGCGGTTTTGTTGTGTTTTCCCGCTGGCCACGCAATGCTTGCGCGACGATCCCCGTGAACCGGAGCCCCTTATGCCGCTGCTTTCCCTGCCCTGTAAACGCTTGACGCTGGCAGTGCTCGACCCTGAACAGGCGGCGCTGGAAAGCGAGTTCTACCGGCGCAACCTGAGGCATCTCGCCCGGTGGTCGCCGATTCGCCCCGTCGATTACCACAGCCCTGAACGCATCCGCCCGCGCCTTGAAGTGCAAGCCAGCGCTTTCCAGGCGGGTCTGGCGGTGCATTTCGCGTTGCTGGATCCGCACAACGGCCAGATGATCGGCGCGTGCAACTTCAGCGGCATCACTCGCGGGGCATTTCAAGCCTGCTATCTCGGTTACCACATCGACGAATCTCATCAGGGCCAGGGCTTGATGCAGGAAGCACTCGAAGCGGGAATCGGCTACATGTTCGATGAGCAGAAACTGCACCGGATCATGGCCAATTACATCCCGGGCAATGAACGCAGTGCGCGGCTGCTGGAGCGCCTGGGATTTGAACGTGAGGGCTATGCCAAGGCCTACCTGAGTATCGCCGGGCGCTGGCAGGATCATGTGTTGACGGCGTTGATCAATGATCGCTTTGAAACGCCGGAAGAGCGCTGGTCCAGCGGTTGCTCCAGCCGCGCTCGCCCATAGAACGCCAACGCTGTCAGCAAACACGCCAGCCATACGAAGATCCCCGCCCAGAAGGTGTGGGACATGTAGTGCCAGCCTTGCAGAACCCGCGTCGTGCCATAGACGAAACCGAGCAGCAGCGAGCCGTACATCACCGTTTTGGAATAGCGCCAGCGGTAACGACGTGCCACGAAGTACAAAGCCAGCAGGGTGAAGCCGCCCGAAGCATGTCCGCCCGGCCAGCAGCGCCCGTCACCCGCGACTTTCAACAGATCAAAATTCTCATACCACTCCTTGTGCTCGATTTTCCCACCGTACTGGGTCGTTTCAATCGGGCAGTACACGCTGGTGTGGCTCTTGAGGTAGTGGATCACCCCGGTGCTGATGGAGAACGCAAACACCACGTAGAGGAAATCCCGACGGTGCTTGCTGGCAAACCGAAGCACTGGCGCAACTTTGATCTTTTCCAGGAACGCGATGATTTTCGAATGTTTTTCGGCCTTCAGACGCGGCCAGAGAAACGACAGCAAGGCGCCGACAATCGCTAACTCTCCGGTCCAGTTCGGGATGATCCTCGCCCATTTATGGGTGATCTTTTCGAACAGGTGGACATGATCCAGCGGAAACGTCTGCGTGACCGGGTCGTAAAAGAGATCATTGAACGCGATGTCGATTTTGGTCAGGTCGAACAGCAGGAAAACCACGACCGCACAGGCCAGCGGAATGCCGAAGTTCACCCAGTAAAAGCGGTAACGGGAAGACCCAGAAAGTGAATTCATTTAACGGTCACCGAGCGCCAGTCCGAGGCTTCGATGAAACCGAGCATGCGAGGTGCCTGGGGCGTTTCGGCGGAGATAAACAAAGACGCGCCGTAGCCCAGCGTAGAGGCCGGCAACTTGAGGTCTTTCTCCAGTTGCGACATGCATTCGCTGTGGGTCACCAGAATCAGGTTTCGCCCGGCCACCTTGTGCGCCAGCGCGTCACGCAGCATGGTGCCCCTGCAATTGATCAACCAGTCTTCCCCGCCCCCGACCTTGTTGAACATGTAGCCAGCGGTCTGCGCTGTACGGATGACCGGGCTGTTGTAGATGTCAGCCCTGTTCAGTCCCAGTCGTTCGAATTGCGCACCAACACCCACCGCGACGCCGCGAGAGCGATCGGTGATGCCATCGTTACCGCTCAGGCAGGCGGCGCTGGAGTGATCGCAGCGTTCGACGTGACGCACCAGCACGATAACGTCGCCCTTGGCCCAATTGGCCGCCAACGCCCGGGCGCCAGCCACATTGCCGTGGGCCAGATCCGGTACAGCGGCCGGCTGCAACAACCACATAGTGAGCGGAATCACCAACAGCACCGAGGCGACCACGACCGCCGCATTGCGATAGCGGGCAAAACGGCTCAGATCAATCGAGCGTTTTATCCCGAACAGACTCAGTCTCAATTCCACATCAAACCGCCTCGCCGGCACGCATCACTGTCATTCGATGCCGCGAGATTAGAGAGGCTGGCGTCGGCAGCCGGTGAAACTCATGTGAAAAAAAGCTTAAGACCGCACGAAGGTCTTGTTACATATCCGCCTTACAAAAACCATTCAGCTCTCGCAATTGCTGCCGATACAGTCCTGCTACACACCTTGCTGGCGACCAAAAACAACAATCTTCCAGCCAACCGACGATCTAGAAGCACAACGTTCCTGGAGGATTTTTGATGAATAGCTGGCTCGGCAATATCAGCGTGAACATGAAGCTGGGCTTGGGGTTCGGCCTGGTCCTGGCCCTGACCTGCGTCCTCGCCCTGACCGGCTGGACAAGCCTGGGCGGGTTGATTGACCGCAGCAACTGGATGAGCGATATCACCCAGCTCAATGCCGGCCTGACCAAGCTGCGCGTGGTTCGCCTGCAATACATGCTGACCAATGGCGACGAAACCGCCGCGCAGAACGTCCAGACCACGCTCGAGGCCTTCTCCACTCAGCAACAGGCGCTGCTGGTGAAGTTCAAGAGCCCGGAAAACCTCAAGCTGCTCAAAGAGCAAGGCGCCGTCATCGACGCCTACAAGACGTCCCTGAACAAAATGCGCAGCGCGTACCGCACCGGTAACAGCGCGCGCGACACCATGGGCGCCAATGCCGAGACCGCGAATACGCTGATCAACGCCATCAATACCGCCGTGCAGCAAATGCCGCTGAGCGACCAACGCTTCGAACAATTCCAGGCCATCACGGCAGCCAAGGAAGCCTTCTTGCTGGCCCGCTACGAAGTGCGCGGCTACACCGCGACCACTAACGCCGAGACCGAACAAAAAGCCATCGGCCAACTGGACCTGGCCATCGCCAGCCTGAAACCTCTCAACGTGCATTTCGCCGACACTCAGCAAGACGCCCTGCGTCAGCTGGAAACCGCACTGAGCAACTACCGCAGCGCCTTGCAGGCTTATAAAGCGGCGAACAGCGATGCGGTGCAGGCGCGCAAGGAAATGACCGAGCAGGGTGCGGCTATCGTGACCCTGAGCGACCAGCTGTATCAGATCCAGCTCGACCGCCGTGACGCCGAAAGCGCCCAGGCTCGCACCCTGCAACTGATCAGCACCTTGCTGGCGTTGCTGGTGGGCATCATCGCTGCCGTGATCATCACCCGTCAGATTACCGGCCCGCTGCGCGACACCCTGGCCGTGGTTGAACGCATCGCCAGCGGCGACCTGTCCCAGGACGTCAAAGTGACGCGCCGCGACGAACTCGGCGTGCTGCAACAGGGCATCGCTCGCATGGGCGTAACCTTGCGCGACTTGATCAGCGGCATCCGCGACGGCGTCACCCAGATCGCCAGCGCTGCCGAAGAACTGTCCGCCGTAACCGAGCAAACCAGCGCCGGGGTCAATAGCCAGAAGATCGAAACCGATCAAGTGGCCACCGCCATGCACGAGATGACGGCCACCGTGCAGGAAGTCGCGCGCAATGCCGAAGAAGCCTCCCAGGCGGCCGCCGCTGCTGACGGCGAAGCTCGTGAAGGCGACAAGGTGGTCAACGAAGCCATCGCCCAGATCGAACGCTTGGCCACCGAAGTGGCGCGCTCCACCGAAGCCATGAGTGTGCTGCAACAGGAAAGCGACAAGATCGGCAGCGTCATGGACGTGATCAAGGCCGTGGCCGAACAGACCAACCTGCTGGCGCTCAACGCCGCCATCGAAGCGGCCCGTGCCGGTGAAGCCGGTCGTGGCTTTGCGGTGGTGGCCGACGAAGTCCGTGGCCTGGCTCAGCGCACGCAGAAGTCCACTGAAGAAATCGAAGGCCTGGTGGCCGGTCTGCAGAACGGCACGCAACAAGTGTCCGCCGTGATGAACAACAGCCGCGCCCTGACCGACAGCAGCGTCGCGCTGACCCGCAAGGCTGGCGTGTCACTGGAAAACATCACCCGCACGGTGTCCAACATCCAGTCGATGAACCAGCAGATCGCTGCCGCCGCCGAGCAGCAAAGCGCCGTCGCCGAAGAGATCAGCCGCAGCATCATCAACGTGCGCGACGTGTCCGAACAGACCGCCGCCGCCAGCGACGAAACGGCGGCGTCCAGTGTTGAACTGGCGCGGTTGGGCAGTCAGTTGCAGCAGATGGTCAGCCACTTCCGGGTCTAAAAACCTGCTCGCTCCCCTTTCAGCCATCGTGCTGGTTGGGGGAGCGCTGTGTGTCGAAATCCTACAGGTCGATAGGCCCCCTTCCCGAGCCAGCGACGTCTTTTCCCTGCGTCGCACCTTAAAGAGCTGACAGAGCTCAATTGCAACACGCAGTAATGTCGATACTCCACTTATAGGAGTGTTCATCGGCATGGAAAAATACCCGCTACTGCAGTCCCTTATCAAATCCCTTATCAAGCCCCTCACCCCCGAAAAACAAACGGAACTGGAAGAATTATTTAAAGACAAACTGAAGTTCACCTCTGTATTCGACATTACCCGACTTACCGAAAACGGCTTTAAGGAAAAAGTCGAGAATGAGTTCAAGAGCAAATATGCAAAACCGCTGGTCATCTCCAGCGCCAGCCTCGTCAAGTTCTACAACGATGCCAAATGCCTTGCCGCCCAGATCAGCCATCTGTATCGGGAGAAACAATTATCCTCAGGGGAACCCCAACACCGCTGGCACCCGGCAGGCATTCGCGCGGTCGAGAAAGAAGGTCCCACTTACACCAACCTGTTCAAGGAAAACTGGGACGACTCTTGCAAAATCGATTCGATCGCATCCATCGACTCGCCTGTCGCTTATCTTAGAGCGCTCTATTTATTTGCCGAACAACTGGAAATGAGTGCCTCGCAATCAAAAACTGAAATTGCGGTTAAAACAGAAAAAGAAGAAAAAACAGAAACAGAAACTAAAACAGAAACAGAAACAGAAACAGAAACAGAAAAAGAAACTAAAACAGAAAAAGAAAAAGAAAAAGAAACAGATAAAAAAACAAAAGCTAAAACTCCAACCGACAACCGGATACGTTTGAAAACGCGACGGCCGGAACTCGCGGAGTTAGTAATTGACCAGCACAACACTTTCACCCCACAGCCGATGCTCAAAATAGTCAACGACCTCTTGGAAAAAAACATTAAGGAGGCGATGAAGGACGGCCCCGATAAAGAAAAATCCACGTATGAGCTACTGGCGTTACGAAGTTACCCCTTCGCTCTGCCCTATGAAATTTCCCATCATCAATGCCTGTTAGGACTCAGTGGGGAAAAACCGTCGCTGGGCGAACTGAACTACCGCATCACAACACACCTTCCGCTCACACAGACAGTCAACTTTAAGTATGGCCAGATAAGGAACTCCACCCCGAGTGTCGCACAACAGCTGATGTCTGGACTAAGTCCAAAACAGCAGGATTTGTTGATCGAAGACCTGATAGCCACCCCCTCGGATAACTATTGGAAAAAAATCTATGGCACTGCAAAAAAAAACAGCCTGAAGGATCTTGACACCTTTCTGAAGCACACCGGGTTGAACGCAGAGCAACTTGAAGCACTGCTTGCGCAAGGCAAAAACTCCCCCCGCCTCTCCAGCAATTATCCAACGCCCATTGCACTTGACGGACTGTATGGAGCTCGTTACGTCCACGGTCCTTCCTTCAGCAACATCATTGACAACATGAAAGTCGTCGCCAAGGAGATTACCGCTACGTCATATGAGCGACTCCAACGCATGCAACGAATGATCCGCCTGCAACGCTGGCTGGATATTTCTTTCGTCGAACTGGATACCCTGATCATCAGCGCGTTCAACTCGTCGACGCCCATTAATCACGATATGCATCTCGACACTCATACCCTGCGTACCCTAGGGGTCTATCGCCATTTAAAGCGTCGATACTCTATTAACGCCGACGAGTTCGCGGCTGTACTTTATCAGCTATCCCCCTATGCTATCGGCGATCAAGTTTCCTTGTTCGACAGAGTATTCAATCAAACCCGTCTTTTTGAAAAACATCTTGCACTCGATGGTCGGTCATTCTCGACCGATGATACTGATAAGGCATCGCACACGGTCCTCCAACACTTGAGTGCCAGCCTTGGTCTGCCCTTGGCCGAGGACTCACTATTGAAGGTCGTAAAGAACACGCAGAAACACCTTGGCTCTCTCAAGGTTGCCTTGGACACCTTGTCCTCAATCTACAGACAAGCGCGGATCGCTCGAATGTTCGGTATCTCGATCGCCGACTGCACAACGCTGGCTACCTTGTTGGGAGGTGAAAGCGTGACGAGTTGCCTGACGAATCCAATCGATAACATTCGCACACTAAAAGTGACTGCCCGCGAAGGCAATATGAGTGTTGAAGTGGTCGCACGCTTTCACTTGCCTGGGCAGTTCTATCATGGCTACCTCCCCACGCTCCTGCCAGGCTCAACACTGAAAACAAGTACTTCATGGTTCGCCAACACAGATACCGTCAATGCGTTTTCAGTGTTGTTTCCCGCCCTTTCCGGCTCGGATAAAGTTGCCACGATCAGTATCTACGGCATTGTTACTGCCGCCCCGAATAGCGTGGTCTCTCTGGCGGGGTGTGGAATCAAGGTGATCCACGGTAATTTCGATGAACTTATCAAGCGAGATGCTTCTTGGGTGACCCTTACAAGGACTGAGCTCAGTGGCAGCGATATAGTACTTCCGCTCTTCAACACCCAGCTGCAACAGACTGAGCCCCTGAGGCCTGATCCCTCCAATATGCTTGATGTACTGATGCAATTGGACTGGATCACAAATTGGCTCAGTGAATCCGTCTACACCATCCCCAAGCTGAAACACCTCCTCCTGAGCACCACGAACAGCAATGATCATGCATTGCAGAACATGCAGCAGCACCTCACCAAACTGAAGAAAGATTCTGACCAGCACAAGATAACTACTGCGGAGATAAATGCGCTGTCGCTACCAAAGCTACCAGAAGATTCAACGTGGTGGTCTCTAATGGCCAGCACGTTGCTTGACGCCAACGGCCTGGTGAAGAACTTCGCACCCACCATCACAGACGATGTACCGAAAAAGCTGGTTGATGTGCTGCAGAGCGTCATAGCGCCACTGGTACTGAACATCGACGCTGCCGAAAACGCCAGGCTCAAAGACGACTGCCAGAAGAAGCTTAAAGACCTGCTGCTACTTGCCCATGACCGACAATTGCACCTGGTCGAACAGCTTTTACAGGAAACCTGTCAACTTCCCATGAACAGTGCAAAGGGTGTGCTGGTATGGGCCAATACATCGGCCTACGAGATCCTGATCGCGACGCAAGACGATGCGAATAACGAATCATACTTAACAAAACTTTCCAAATCGCTGCCCAAGGTACTGCGCCATGCCGAGGCTGCCGTTCAGTTGCACCTGAGCAGAAGCGCCCTGCACTTGTTCCTGGAACACCCCGACTGGTTGGAGCCGTCGGACACGACGCAGAAACTGACGCTTACATTGAGCAGTTTGTATCTTCTGGATCGTTTCAATCATGGGATGACCACCCATCAATACCCTGAAGAGAATGTTCTGAGCTATTTGAAATTCGCCAACTCGGAAGCCACCACAGCCGAAAAAAACAGCTTGCTGGCCGGCTTGCTGAACTGGACAACCGAGCAAGTTACCGTGCTGACAGCAACACTGACACATCAGCAAGCTCGAACCGTGAAAGACCTGGATTGGGTCATGCGTTGCTACACAACCTGTAAAGCCACAGGCCTGACAACGGGTTCACTGCTTGACGCCACTGCCCTGAACAACAACAGCACAACAGACGACTGGAAAAAAATCGGTGAAGCCGTCATGGCTACTAGTCGTTGATCCCACTACATGCTCAAGGAGTGAACATGTCTGCCACGATTGAAAAGCAACTCAACGAAAGCTTGCGTGATGCCCAACTCGCGCTCTACCTGCATGAAATAGTGCCCAACAATGAAGATTTGAAGACGTTGAATATCGCAACGCACCTCAACACTGCCAATGACCTCTATCACTACTGGTTACTTGATGTGCTGGTTAGCCAGGACGTGCCCACCAGCCAGGTGGACTGTGCCATTGCAAGCCTGCAGCAATACATCAACAGCATTCTGGCCAATATGGAGCCTGGGTATAACACGGCGATCATTGCGCCGGATCAGCTCGAAACCTGGCGTACGGTGATGCACCACTATTCGACATGGGCGTCCAGTCAGCAGCTGCACTATTTTCCGGCGATCTACCTTGACCCGACCCTTCGCACAGCCAAGACCGAGAGTTTTCAGCAACTGGAAAATGACCTCAACCAGAACCAACTGACATCCCGGTCCGTTCAAACAGCAGTAGTGAGTTATCTGACGAAATTCGAAGAAATTTCCAATTTGAAGACGCTCAATGGTTATATCGACGGAATCGACTTCGCCAACAGCACCTATTACTTCATTGCCAAATCCCGCGCCGCCAATACTTACTATTGGCGCTCGCTGGACATGTCCATGCGCCCCGAGAGTCCCCCCACGACTTCCGCTTCTACAACTGATCCTAAAGCTAATTCCGACAGCAAATACGATACGCCAGAGCCACAGGCCTGGTCAGACTGGAAACGCATCAACCTGCCGATCTCCGAAAGCGCCATCGAGCACACTATTCGTCCGGTCATGTTCAACAATCGTCTGTATGTAATCTGGGCTGAGTGTATTTTTCAGGACAAAAACTCTGTGAGCGGCGTTCAAACCAACAGTCGGGCGCCCACCAATCCGCTGTTTCGTTTGAACATGTGCTACAAAAATTACGATGAAAGCTGGAGTACGCCTCAAACCTGTCTACAGGGCTACGGCGGGAACGAAATGTTTCACGCCAAGACACTGACCGAGCTCAAGGGCATTACACATACAGTTGCCGTCCATGATGGGACACACTCTACAGAGTCACTACTCGTTGTCCTCTACGTTGGCAATAACGAAACGGGCAAAACAGAGAACACAGAGCACAACCTGAAAGCCCCGTTCTGGATGGCCGCGCATATTGATAAAGATTCTGAATCCAATGCAACATTCTCCCCCAAGAACGTGCCAGAAAACCCACCCAAACAAGAGGATGCTGAAAATCTACTCGATCGCCTCAAAACAGAATTCGGAAAATGGGTGACGGTATTTCTGCCTGTCAAAGCCGAGACCGAGCGCAATGTAAATCTCCAATTCAGGCACTCGACTTCCAACTTCGATCTGAAGCCACCCCGTATCAAATCCAGCAAACACACTACGTTAGGAACTGCAGAATTCATTGATTTTTCCGACTCGGATATCAAGCACAGCAACTATCAGGAAACCAAGGTTCGCGCCCCTGTTCGGTTGAACATCACCTTCGCCAAGCATTTGATTCATCGTGCCGAAACGAGTATGGACGAGTTGCTGAGCTGGGACTCCCAGCACTTGCAGGAACCTGCGATGGAACAAGGCAAGCGCGAGGAAAAGATGGATTTCTACGGCGCCTATGGGCGCTACTTTGTCGAGTTGTTCCTGTACTTGCCATGGCTGGTCGCCCACCGTTTCAACCAGTCATCCCAATACAGCGAAGCCGAGCGCTGGTTGCATTACCTGTTCAACCCCAGTCGTAAGGATGTCAAGGGTGGTCATCCAAACTATTGGAATACCGTGCCGTTGACCATTCCCACTTCACAGCCTGGCCAATCCACCTATGCCATTCAAGGCCCACAAGACCCGCATCAAATAGCCCTGAGCCATCCGGTGCACTTTCGCAAAGCCTTGTACATGCTCTATATCGATATTTTGATCAATCGCGGCGACATGGCTTATCGCTCATTGGCCCCCGATGAGCTGGCGCAAGCCAAGCTTTGGTACATCCGCGCCCAGGATCTGCTGGGCCCGCGCCCGGACCTCAAACAAACTGACGACTGGACCCCCACTACCCTCGGCGCCTTCATTGCCGCTAAAAACGAGGAATTGCGAACGTTTGAATACAAACAGGGCACTGAAAAAAAACACATCAACTCAAGCGACTCCGACAATCCGGTGCCCGAAATTTGTGTTCGACCTTATGCCCCCCCTCCTTCGGTGCATGCGATAGACACCCCCCATTTGCGTTTACCGTTCAACCCTGTGTTGATCGCGCGCTGGGAAAAACTCGAGAGTCGCCTGCATAACCTCAGGCACAACCTCGACATCGTCGGCAAGCCATTGAGGCTTCCACTGTTCACCGCTCCAGCGATACCAGCCGGACAGCTCGGCGCCAACCCGCAACGGGCCGCAGAGCCGGAAATCTATCAACGCCTGGGTTCGACTATCCCGCCTTACCGGTTCAGCGTCATGCATGCCCAGGCCATGAGCGCAGTGGAAACAGTGATTCAGTTCGGTAGCACGCTGTTGTCATTCATCGAACGCGCCGAGCAGGCCTTCTATCAGGAAACACAGCAGCAACACATCTGGGATATGGCGAACATTGCCGTAGACCTGCAAACCCAGGCGTTGAAAGTCGATCAAAAAAACAAGGAAGCCTTGCTCGCCAGTAAAACGATCGTGCAGGAGCGAGAACGTTATTACAGTGAGCGGGTGGATGAGGTGATCAACCCGGAAGAAGCCGCCGCCGCCGCATCGCACCTGGCGGGACGTATCGCAGAGGCCTCCGCCTACGCGGCCCAGGTGATTGGCCAGGGCTTGAAGGTGGTCCCCAACATTTTTGGCATGGCGGACGGTGGACATCGCGTGGAGGGGATTCCTCTTGCGGTCATGGCTGGAGCTCAAGGCCTGGCGGCAGCAGCGCATGGCACAGGTGAGGCGCTCGAGCGTGCAGCGCAATATCGTCGGCGCCATCAGGAGTGGACTCTCGCACGCGATCAGGCAAGGCTTGAAATCGCGCAACTCGATGCGCAGCTGGCGCTTGAAGCCGAACGAGAAATCGCCTCCGCTCTGCAGTTGCGACAAACACAAACGACACTCATGCAAGCCAGGTCCACCTATACCTTCCTCACCAAGCGCTTTACCAACGCACAGCTTTACCAATGGTTCACCGGCCAGATGTCCATTTTCTACTACCAGGCCTATGACTCCGCTTTGTCGCTGTGCCAATTCACCGAACAATGTTGGTGCTATGAGATGGCCGACACCACAACACAATCGTTCTTTCAACCCAAGACCTGGAACACCACTTATCGCGGACTTGGTCCCGGGGAGCCGATGAAGCTCGGCTTGGTGAAGATGAAGACCGCCTACCTTTTGGGCAACGAGCGCGAGCTGGAAATTCGCAAGACCGTGTCGTTACGCCAACTAAAAGAGAAGGATGCGAAGACGGGGGCAATCCATAAGGTCTGGGAGGATGGTGTCACAAAGGACGGGGTCAAAGATGACCTTATCAAAAACGGCTCCTGTCAATTCGAACTGACCCAGTCCCTGTTTGACGATGACTACCCAGGGCACTGCCTGCGTCGGATCAAGAGCATCAGTATCTCCCTGCCGACGACTCTGGGCCCTTATGAGGACATTCGCGCCCTCCTGACCCAGACCTCCAGTGAAGTCGTCATGCCCGGTGCCGAGAAAAAGTCCATAAAAGGCCAACGCGCCAACCAGCAGGTCGCCCTCTCGACAGGCATCGACGACAGCGGCCTTCTCACGCTGAACTTTCAGGACGAACGCTACCTGCCCTTCGAATACACCGGCGCGATTTCAAAATGGAAGTTGTCCTTCCCCAATCATGTTTCACAGAAAGCCATGCTCGAATCACTTACCGATATCATCGTGCATGTGAAATACACCGCCAGGGTGGATGGGGGTGAGCAATGAACGAACAGAGCTCCGTCCCTATCGCGCCTCCGGCGCTGCCCAAGGGTGGCGGCGCCATTCAAAGCATCGGCAACAACCTCGGTTCGGTTGGTACAAGAGGCACGGCGTCCTTTGAAATTCCCTTGCCTGTTACCCCGGGTCGCGGATTTGCCCCGGCCTTGACCCTGCGTTACAGCAACGCGCAAGGCAACGGTATGTTCGGCCTCGGTTGGGCCCTTTCCCTTGGCACAGTTGCACGACGTACCCGGCTGGGCGTCCCGGCCTACACCGATGACGATCTGTTCGTCGGGCCCGACGGCGAGGTATGGATGCCGGAGCGGGACAAGACGACCGGTGCGTTCATTTCCAAATACGCGCTGAGCAGCAATGGCAAGACACTGGAGCAATACACTGTCGTTCGCTACTACCCTCGAGTCGAAGCGGCTTTCGACCGGATCGAACATTGGTTCAGTGCGACCGACCAACCGGGCTTCTGGTTGATCTACCGCGCTGACGGCAGTCAACATCTGTTCGGAAAAACACCGGCAGCGCGCCGCGCAGACTCCAACGCCCCCTCGCGGGTAGGTGAATGGTTGCTCGAAGAAAGCATGAATGCTCATGGCGAGCATATTGTTTATGAGTACACCGCTGATGAGGTGACTGCTCGGGGCCCGGCCGATAACCGTGCCCAGCGTTACCTGAGTCGCGTTTGCTATGGCAACTTCACGGCTGACTCGCAGTTGTACTTGTGCAAAGTCGATGGCCTCAAGGATAAAAAATGGCATTTCGAGCTGTGTTTCGACTACGGCGAACGCAGCGTTCGTCTGGAAGACACACCCGGGTACAAAGGGACGCAACCGTACGCTGTACGCAGTGATCCATTCTCGGACTTCGCCTACGGTTTTGAGTTGCGTACTCAACGCTTGTGCCAACAGGTTCTGATGTTTCATTACTTCCCGAATGAACCATCAATGGGCGACAAGCCAGTACTGATTCGCCGCCTCTTGCTCCAGTATCAGACTTGCGCGCTTTCCTACAGCTGTCTGAGTGCGGCGTTGCCCCAAACCTTTGGCGAAACACACACCGATCGATACCAACCGCCTCTTGAGTTCGGCTACTCCGGTTTCACGCTCAAGCCCGAGGCTCGACACTACAAACCTTTCGAGGCACTGGCCAGACTCAACCACCAGGACCAGTTTCAGTTCGTCGATCTGAAGGGAGAAGGGTTGCCAGGCATTCTTCATCGAACCGACCAAAGCTGGCGCTATAGCCAGCCGTTGCGGGACGACAGAGGCGGGGATCACATCGTGTACGCGGCATGGAGCGAACTGCCCCGAATACCGCTGGCGGACAGGCGAAAGTCTCCTCGACAGTATTTCAGTGATCTCAACGATGACAGTCGTCCGGACTGGATCGTGGCGCACCCCGAGTTCAGCGGTTTCTTTACGCTGAATTCGAACGATGAATGGTCGAACTACACCCCGCTTGCCGCTGTTCCCACCGAGTTCTTCCATCCTGAAGGGCAGTTAGCCAGTCTGATGGGGAGTGGGCGCAACGATCTGATCATGATCGGACCGCGCAGTGTGCGCCTGTACGCCAACCAGAAAATAACCGGCTTCGCCCCGGCAACGCAGGTTTCACGTCACGCCGATGAAGATGACCTGCCTCAGCCCGGTAACTCACCCAGTGAACTGGTGGCCTTCAGCGATCTTCTGGGCAGTGGCCAACAGCACCTGATCCGTGTTCGCCACAACGAAGTGAAATGCTGGCCTAACCTGGGCCGTGGACGCTTCGCAAAGGGCCGAGTAATCGCCTCCCTGGACTTTGCATACGAACAGTTCGATGCGTCACGCATCCTGCTGGCCGACCTGGACGGCTCAGGGGCTGCTGACCTTATTTATCTGCAACCCGATTGCGCAAAAATTTTCATGAACCGCGGCGGCAATGGCCTGGCCCCCGCGGTCGAACTGCCCTGGCCCCAAGGACTGCGCCATGACCGGTTCTGCAAGGTCAGCGCCGTAGATCTGCTGGGGCTCGGCTGTTCGAGTCTGATATTCAGTGTGCCGGGGGACGCAACCCGGCATTGGCGCTATGACTTCGTGGAGACCAAGCCCTACTTGCTCGAAACCAGCAATAACAATATGGGGGCTGCCTGCAGCGTCAGCTATCGAAGCTCTGCCCAGGAATGGCTGGATGAAAAAAAACAGCTGCTCAAAAACAACAAACCAGCAATCTCCCACCTTCCATTTCCTCTGTTTTTGGTCAAACAGCAGAGCCAGCACGACGAAATTACCGGCAATCGTCTGACCCAGAAATTCAAATATCGTCGTGGCTTCTACGACAGCATCGAACGAGAATTTCGCGGGTTCGGTCTGCTCTTGCAAACCGACAGTCCAACCCATGGCAAGGGGGCACAAACCAGCCCCCATAGCGCACCGATGCTGACCAAAACCTGGTTCCATACGGGCCAAGCTATCGACCCGCTCAATCGTGATTACGACCGCAACGACAAGGACGCCATTGGCCTTCAGGCAACTATCCAGGTTTGGGGCGAACATTGGGGACCACCCGCGCCAACGCCCGAAGCAGCCCTAGCCAACGCCCATGCCCGGCAGCGCGAGCTCGCTCGAGCGCTTGGCGGCCGGACTCTGAGGGTAGAGATTTTCGGCCTGGACAAGGGCACAGAAAAAGAGAGGCAGCCCTATTCAGTGCAACAACATCGATATCGGGTCGTTGAACGCCAGGGTCTGGGTAAATACAGCCCTTACTCGATCATGCAACCGTTGGTTGTGGAATCCATAAGCTACCAGTATGAGCGCATCTCTGATGATCCTCGCTGTACTCACACGATCAATCTTGAATGGGACGCCTACGGCCACCTCACCCACAGTCTGGAGATCAGCTATGCGCGGAGAAAAACACCTGCCGACGCCCCTCCTTTCACGGATACCTGGCTGCAAAAATGGTGGCGCGATGCCCATGACGAGGATCAGCAGTATTACTACCTGAGCGAAACCAAGGCTCAGTTCATTCACATAGCTACAGCACAGGCCCTACGCCTTGGCCTGCGTTACCTACAGCGCACCAATGCTTTGAGGTTGCCTAAATCGCCCTTGGCCGCAGGGCTATCCCCCCAGGATATCCATTATGAAAACCTGCTTGAACGGAGCACTTCAAAGACCTGGGAAGACAGGCGGACCCTGACCGGTTTGTCTGTACAGCGTTACCGCAAACCCGATGCAAGCGGCACCTTCGATGACGGTCAGGCGAGCGTCGAAGGGTTGATTGATCACCAGGAAACCGCCGAATTCAATAAGCTGGCGTTGAGCGTCTACGACGAACACAAATCGGAGGATACGTCTTTTGATGTCACCAAACTTCTCCAGGACAATGGCTACCGAAAAATGCCCATTGCTTTACCGCCTGACGAAGACTGGGACAAAAACAATCCACTCTGGTCTGTACGTCGCAGCTTTTCCACGTATTACAAACTGGCCGGCTTTTACAGGGCACAGACCTTCAGGCAAAGCCAACAGCATGGCCCGACGACCATCACCCATGACCCCTATTCCTGCCTGATCGCCACTGTAGAACTGCCCGACCAATGCACCACCCGCGCGACAAAGATTGGCTATCGAACACTTCAGCCAAAACAGATCAGCGACCCCAACGGGAATTTCCAGGAAGCGCAATACAGTGAGTTGGGACAGGTACACGCCCTCACCTGGTACAAAAATGGCGTAAGTGAAAATGTCGGATTCAAACCGATGGCCACCTATAGCCGCCCTACCGATGATCGCCCCGACACCGCCATCGATGATCCGGGCAAGGCACTCCAGAATATCGCGAGTGCCTTTTTCTATGACTCGCTCAGCTGGATGGGGCGTATTCCCGCCGTTACAGGCGAAGAGTTGGCCTGGCGCAAAAAAGCAGTGGATAACAATGATCTGCTACCGACTGGGCACATCCGCGCAAGTACCCGTGCTCGCCTGACCGGCCTCAACATCAAGACGCTTTACGAGCAAACTCTTCAGACGCGAATAGACGGCGTACAACGCGAACCGGTTCACTGCGTCACGATGCAAGCGGACCGGTTCTCCTCCGACAGCGAAAAACAGGTACGCATCACCATCGCTTGCTGGGATGGCTTTGGTCGACAACTGCAAAAAAAACAACGCGTCGACCCAGGAAAAGCCCTGGACATCAATGAAGACGGCACCTTGAAACTTGAAAACGACACACTGCAGGAGCGTGATGTCAGCTTTCGATGGCGTGTCAGTGAGCGTGTCGAGTACGACAACAAAGGCTTGGTCATTCGTACCTACCGCCCCTATTTCAGTGCCAGGCATCGCTACGTCAATGATGAATCCCTGCGCAAGTCAGGACTTTGTGATCAGCAATTCCACGACCCACTGGGTCGACTCCTTCGTGTCGTCAATGCCAACGGCGATGAGCGTCGGCACACCTATCACCCCTGGTACTCAACGATCGAGGATGAAAACGACACCCAACCCGACACTACGACTCAGGGAGGTGCTCAATGAGCTCCCATATTCACAGTCACACTCCAACCTTGAACGTCGTCGACAGTCGTGGACTTCAAGTCCGCGAAGTCACCTACTTGCGTAATCAATCCATAACACAGCCTCAAGCCCGCATTACCCGCCACCTGCATGACATCAACGGCCAGGTGCTTGAGCAGCGCTTGCACACCAATAATGCACAGACCGCTGATTTGAAGCAGGTCCGCAGCCTGTCGGGCGCCCTGCTATTGAACTCCAGCATTGACGCAGGCTGGCGCCTGGCCTTCTGTGGCGAGGCCGGTCAAACCCTGAAAAGCTGGGATTCTCGCGGCAGCCATTGGCAAACGGACTATGACGATCAGCTACGCCCGCTGGTCATCAGCGAACAGTCCAAAGGAGGAGTCCTCCAGGCCATCGAGCGCTTTACCTATGCCGATAACTCAAGTGCCCATACGCAAAACAACCAGTGCGGACGCTTGATTCGCCATGATGATCCGGCGGGAAAACGACTGTTGTCCAAGTATGACCAGGCAGGACAACTGCTCAGCGAAACGCGACATTTCCTGAAGGAGCAACAGCCTGCGAACTGGCCGCAAGCAGTCGATGATCGCGATAAGTTGCTCGAAGACCAGACCTACACCACCTCCTGGCAGTACGCACCCACTGGTGAAACCCTCGAACAAACAGATGCCAAAGGGCATACGCAGCGCTTCTGGTTCGATGTCGCTGGCCAACTCAGGAAAGTCACCCTGCAACTCGCGAGTGCCACCCAACAAACGGTGATTCTCGATCAAGTCAAATACAACGCGCAGGGTCAGATCGAATCGCAAACCCTGGGAAGCAAGATCTTAAGTGAAGCGACTTATACGCCTGCGAACGGCCGCACGAACCGGCGGACAATTTCACGGACGGGGGGAAGCATTCTCCAGAAACTGCACTATGCCTATGACGCGGTCGGCAATGTGTTGAGCGTCGAGGACCACACGAAACCGGTACAACACAACGCCAACCAACGCATAAAGCCGGTCAACACTTATGTCTACGACAGCCTTTATCAACTGGTCCAGGCTTCAGGCCGTGAAGAGCAGGGAGCAAGCATTCGCGCCCCTCTTCCCGATTGGTCGACAAGGCAGGGTGACCGGAGCCGACTGCTCAACTTCACTGAGCATTACACCTACGATGAACATGCAAACCTGATCAAGCTGCAGCATCGCCGCGAAGGCAACAACTACATCCGCAATATGCATATCGCCTCTGGCAGCAATCGCGCATTGCCATGGAAAACAGGCGATGCTCCAGCCGACTTTGCAAAGGGCTTCGATGCCAACGGCAACCTGCAATGGTTGCAGACAGGCCAACCCCTGCAATGGAACGCGCGCAACCAATTACAACGTGTGGAACTGGTCGAACGCGACAGTGAGGGCGCGGATGCAGAAACCTATCTCTACGACGGCAACGGTCAGCGTGTCCGAAAACGGCAGACTAAAAAAGTGCACACCATCACCCATGTCCAGGACGTGAGCTATTTACCGGGACTAGAGCTTCGTGAAAGTGCCACTGAAAAACTTGAGGTCATCACCTTGCAGGCTGGAGGCTCGACGGTACGCTGCCTTCATTGGAGCAAAGGCACTCCAGCACAGATCACGAATGACGCTTTGCGTTATAACTTCACCGACCACCTGGGCTCAACGACCCTGGAACTGGACGCCGAGGGCAGACTGATAAGCGAGGAGGGTTACTACCCCTTTGGCGGTACTGCGTGGAGGGCCGCGCGCAACACGCTGGAGGCGAAATACAGAACCGTTCGCTACTCAGGCAAAGAACGCGATGCCAGTGGCCTCTACTACTACGGGCATCGCTATTACGCGCCGTGGTTGCAGCGCTGGATCAGCCCTGATCCGGCGGGAACCACGGATGGGTTGAATCTGTATCGATTCGTCGGCAACAACCCTGTCACTCATCAGGATTATTTGGGTCTGATGAAGTACGAAATCGAACCATTCAGTACCGCCGCCACGGCAGCTGCACCTCTGAGCACCCAGATAGTCACCGCACACAACACGTTCAACTCGAGATTCATAACGAATACACAAGATATAAACAATTACGTGTTGGCCTATGACCTTACCTGGACCACGCGAGGACTGCTCTACATGGGGGCTGGCAACCAGATAGGGGACATACTTAATAGCCGTGAACACTCTTGGGGACTCACCCACCAACTACGAACAAATATCGGTGCATATCCATCAACCCAAGTCATGGCAGAACATGCCGTGGCAGCCGGGGCAGGTATGTGCGATGAATTTGCAGCGGTCAGTTCACGTTTGGCGGCCTCTTCATTACGCGGATTCGGGACACCTATCCATATAGCGCAAATACCAGGACATACCTTCACCCTGCTGGGTGATCCCACGCGGGATCCGCTCGTCGTCGACCCCTGGGTGTCCTACCCGATCCCGGATCGACTTTCCCAAAGCCGTTACAACCACCCACAATTGCAGGCATTCAATACCACACCTGCCATGCCCCAGGACCCAGCCTATGCGATTTCACTCGCCAACGTCGCCACTCACACCCCTCTGTACACTGGAGTACGGCCATCAATGCAGCCTCCTTTGCATCAGAACATTCAAAATGACCTCAACAGCCCGGCCGGAGTAAGCAGTTGGGTCTGGGATCAAATGTCATCGCAACAGCAGTCCAGTGACATTTGGGCCATTTCAAATTACACGTCATTCAACTTCGCAAATGTTCCCGTGCCTCATCTGTCCAGGCTTGATGCCACGGCGTTGCTTCCCAGCATCTATGCAATTCAATTCCAACAGCCAAACCCATTCAGAAGGATTTGAATCTCGCGCACTGACTGCATGGGTCAGCACAAACCGGATCGTCCAGGTTTTTCGAATCGTGATGCTGGCCATGATGCCTCCTGCAATCAATGAAATCATTGATTGCAGGACACCTTGTTCCATCAAAACTCGCAGAGCTGCCGAACGGCCTTACACGCAAATCGCATTGGTAAACACCAACCGATTGCCGAACGGATCGCTGATCGTCATGTCCTGGCTGCCCCACGGCATCGCCTGGATCTGTGGGTGTGCGAATTTGTATTCCTTGGCCAGCAATTGTTGCTGGAATGCCTCCAGCTCATCGGTCTCGATCCGCAACGCCGAGCCAGGTGTGCTGTCGCCATGGTGTTCGGAGAGGTGCAGCACACATTCGCCTCGGGAGACTTGCAGGTACAACGGAAAGTTGGGCTCGAAACGATGCTGCCAATCGATCTTGAATCCCAGGAAGTCGACGTAGAACTCCACGGCCTTGATTTCATCGAAAATCCGCAGGATGGGGGTGGTTTTGCCGAAGCTCATGGCGTTGCTCCCAGACTGATAAGGCCCACAGTGTAGCTGGGCGAGATGTCAGCGCTTCGGCTTGGTGATGGCTTTCTTTAGTCTCAATGTGCCATCACTGTGACGCAGCACTCGGAATGTTTACTGGAAACCATCACGCAAGTCCCCGTCCCTCGCCAGAAACCGCCCTTCCCTCCTTCCGTTTGCCTGGCCTTCGCTGTAACTCAAGGCACCGTTGACCCAAACCCCATCGATACCTTCCGCCGCTCGTTGCGGATCATTGAAATCAGCCACATCGCGAATGGTCGCAGGATTGAACAACACCAGATCCGCCCAATGTCCTTCACGGATTTCGCCACGTTCCTTCAAGCCAAATCGGGCCGCCGACAACCCGGTCATCTTGTGCACGGCGGTATGCAGCGGAAACAGCCCCACGTCGCGACTGAAATGTCCGAGCACACGTGGGAATGCGCCCCACAAGCGTGGATGCGGAAACGGGTCTTCCGGCAATCCGTCAGAACCGACCATCGACAGCGGATGCGCGAGGATTCTTCGTACGTCCGCCTCGTCCATTCCGTAATACACCGCGCCGGCCGGTTGCAGGCGTCGAGCGGCGTCAAGCAACGGCACGCCCCACTCGGCGGCGATGTCCATCAGGTCACGACCACCCACTTCAGTGTGCGGCGTTGACCAGGTGATGGTGATGCGATGAGCGTCGGTGACTTGCTTGAGGTCCAGCGTCGATGAACTCGCCGCGTAGGGATAACAGTCACAGCCTACCGGGTGGGTTTTCGCCGCGTGTTCGAGGGACGCTAGCAGTTGTGGACTGCGCCCCCAGTTACCGGCGCCGGCGCATTTGAGGTGGGAAATGATCACTGGTGTTTTGGCATGACGGCCGATCTGGAACGCCTCGTCCATGGCCTCCAGCACCGGCTCAAATTCGCTGCGCAAATGGGTGGTGTAGACCGCGCCGAAAGCGGTCAGCTCTTCAGTCAGTTGCATGACTTCATCGGTGGAAGCCGAGAACGCGTTGGCATAGGCAAGCCCCGTGGACAGGCCCAACGCACCGGCCTCAAGACTGTCGCGCAGTTGCTCGCGCATCGCGCTGATTTCGTCCGGCGTGGCGGTGCGGAACAGGTCGTCGAGGTGGTTGCTGCGCAGCGCCGTATGGCCGACCAGTGCAGCCACGTTCAGCGTGGTGTTCGCCGCTTCGACGGCTGCGCGGTAGTCGCTGAATCTCGGATAAACGAACGCCGCGGCGGTGCCGAGCAGGTTCATCGGGTCGGGCGGATCGCCGCGTAAACTCACCGGTGACGCACTGATCCCGCAGTTGCCGACTATCACGGTGGTCACACCCTGGCTGAGCTTGGGCAGCATCTGCGGCTGGCGGATTACCACGGTGTCGTCGTGGGTGTGAACGTCGATGAAACCTGGCGCCAACACGCGACCGGTGGCGTCGATTTCTTCGGTGGCGCGGGCATCGTGCAAGTCGCCGATGCGCTCGATGCGGCCGTTCAGGATCGCCACGTCGGCGGGATAACCGGGCGCGTTGCTGCCGTCGATAATCAGGGCGTTGCGGATCAGCGTGTCGTACATCAGGTCAGTCTCCCAGCGGCAAATGATCGTCGCCGCCGCGGTAATCGTCGAGGGCGAGTTTGATCCGCCGCAGACGCTCTTGATTGTCTTCAGGATTGGCCAGCGCCAGCTCGGTGGCGAGCACGTCGATGGCCAGCAACATGCCGTAGCGCGCCGCCGTGGGTTTGTAGATGAATGAGGTTTCGACACCTTGCAGCGGCAGCAGCACATCCGCCAATTGCGCCAGCGGCGAGTCGGCCCGGGTGATGGCGAGAATTCGTGCGCCGTAGCTGCGCGCCAGCTCGACGGCCTCGAGCAGTTCGGGGGTGATGCCAGTCAGCGAGCAGGCAATGACGACGCGTTCGGCATCGAGGCTGGCGGCGGTGACGCGCATCATCACCGGGTCGTGGCACACCGCAATCGGGTAGCCGAATCGCACCAGCCGCACCTGCAATTCATCACTGCACAAAGTCGAGCAACCACCCATGCCGAAGGCGTGAATCATCCGCGCCTTGCCCAGCAATTTCACCGCGTCGGCGAAACGCGACTCATCGAAGGCCGACAGATGCTGGCGCAAGGTCGACTCGATATCGCCAACGATCTGTCCATAAAACGCCGACTGCTCGGGCGTGCCCGCCGGGTCCAAAAAACGACTGCCGACGCCGCTGGCCTGGGCCAGTTGCAGACGCAGATCGCGCAAGTCGCGACAGCCGACGGTGCGAGCAAAACGCGAGAGCGTGGCGGTGCTGACTTCCGCTTTCAGCGCCAGTTCATCCAGGCTGGCGGCGGAGGCAAATCCTACGTCGTCGAGCATCAGCCGAGCGATGCGTCCTTCACCCGCACTGAAGGAATCCTGACGGGCGCGGATCTGGTAGAGGATGTCCATGGCGGGCGGCTCCGGCTAAAGCAGGTAAGAAAGGCCAACGGTCAGACCGAAGGCGACGACCGAGATAATGGTCTCGAGCACCGTCCAGGTCTTGAAGGTCTGGGCGACGGTCATGTTGAAGTATTCCTTGATCAACCAGAAACCGCCGTCATTGACGTGGGAAAAGATAACCGACCCCGCGCCTGTCGCCAGCACCAACAGCTCTGGATGGGGATAACCCAGACCAATGGCCACCGGCGCAACGATACCCGACGCAGTGGTCATGGCCACCGTGGCAGAACCGGTGGCGATGCGCATCAACGCAGCAAACAGCCAGCCCATCAACAGCGGCGACAGCTGGAACACCTGCGCCAGACTGACGATCTGGTCGGTGACGCCAGCGTCTACCAGAATCCGGTTCAAGCCACCGCCCGCGCCCACCAGCAAGGTGATGCTGGCGGTCGGTGCCAGGCATTCGTTGGTGAATTTGAGGATCGATTCGCGGCTGAAGCCTTGGGCCAGGCCCAAAGTCCAGAAGCTCAGCAAGGTCGCCAGCAACAAGGCGATCACCGAATTGCCGATGAACAACAGAAACTGATTGAAACCACTGCCCGGCGTAGAAATCAGATTGGCCCAGCCGCCGACCAGCATCAGCACCACCGGCAGCAGAATGGTCGCCATGGTGATGCCGAACCCCGGCAGGCTGTCGCGTGGTTCACGCTCGAGGAACTGACGCTCCAGCGGGTTATCGTCCGGCAGTTGAATGCGCGGCACGATGAACTTGGCGTAGAGGGGGCCGGCGATGATCGCGGTCGGTATCCCGATCAAAATCGCGTAGAGCAAGGTCTGCCCCACCGAGGCCTGATAGGCCTGCACCGCCAGCATCGCCGCCGGGTGCGGCGGCACCAGCGCGTGGACCACCGAGAGCCCGGCGACCATCGGCAAACCGACCATCAGAATCGACACGCCCACGCGCCGCGCCACGGTAAATGCGATCGGCACCAGCAGGACAAAACCGACTTCGAAGAACAGCGGCAGTCCAACAAGGAAAGCGATGCAGACCATCGCCCAGTGGGCATTTTTCTCACCGAAGCGGTCGATCAACGTTCGCGCCATCTGCTCGGCACCGCCGGACTCGGCCATCATTTTGCCGAGCATCGTGCCCAGCGCGACCACCAGCGCAATATGGCCCAGCGTCTTGCCGACACCCGCCTCATACGCCCCCACCACGCCCGACGGCGGCATCCCCGCCAGCAGCGCCAGGCCGATGGACACCAGGGTGATGACAATGAACGGATTGAGTCGGTAGCGGGCGATCAGAACGATCAGCGCGATGATGGCGATGGCGGCGTAAACCAGCAGCCAATAGCCGAAGGACGGTGTCATGCGGTACTCCTCGAAAGGGTCACGTCGAATGGGTTGTGAAACTCATAAAACATTTCGAGGCGTGATTTTCAAACGAGGTGAAAGTAATTTTCGTGAAGGGATAAGGGTTGTCGCGCAGAGGTATGCGAGGTCGCTAAATATGCAAATCAGATAGGCGAATTTACACCCCGATTTCCCTGTGGGAGCGAGCCTGCTCGCGATGAGGGAGAGTCAGTCAACAGTGATGTGACTGATACACCGCCATCGTCGGAACGCCGCCCGGAGCCGGCTCGCTCCCACAGGGATTTTGCTGGAGACCTCAGTCGTGACTGACCCGGGCGCGTTTGAGCAGCTTCTTGCACCGTTCGGACAAGTGCAGCACGCGCAGGTGCTTGCCGGCCTTGGTGTAGCGGTCACGCAGCGTTTTTAGCGCGGCTATCGCCGAGTAGTCGACGAAGCTCAGGTGGCGACAATCGATCGTCACTACGGGTGGGTCGTTGGCGGGGTCGAACTGGTTGAGAAAAGGCGTAGTCGAGGCGAAGAACAGCGTGCCATGCAGGTGGTAGAGCTTGCTGCCGTCGACTTCAAGATGACTGTCGGCATAGAGCTCGCGGGCCTGCTGCCAGGCGAAGTTGAGCGCTGCAATGATAATCCCGCAAAGCACGGCAGTGGCCAGATCGGTGAACACCGTAATGACCGTTACCGCGATGATCACCAACACGTCATTCAACGGCACTTTGTTCAACACCCGAAGCGAGGCCCAGGCGAAGGTCTGCTGCGACACCACGAACATCACCCCGACCAATGCGGCCAACGGAATGCGCTCGATCAACGGCGACAAAAACAGTATGAACAGCAGAATCAGCACACCGGCCACCACACCGGACAGCCGACCGCGACCGCCGGAGCTGAGGTTGATCACGGTCTGGCCGATCATCGCGCAGCCGCCCATGCCGCCGAACACACCGGAGACCATATTGGCCGCCCCCAGCGCCACGCACTCCCGATCCGGGTAGCCACGGCTCTCGGTGATCTCGTCGGTGAGGTTCAGGGTCAGCAGGGTTTCCAGCAAGCCGACCAACGCCATCAATATCGCGTAGGGCGCGATGATGCGCAGGGTTTCCAGGCTCCAGGGAATGTCTGGCAGCGCAAAGGTCTGCAAACCGCCGGCGATGTGCGCCATGTCACCCAAGGTGCGGGTTGGCAGACCAAGCAGATAAACCGCCAGCCCGACACCCAGAATCGCCACCAGCGCCGGCGGCACGGCGCGCGTCAGGCGCGGCAGCACGTAGACGATGGCCATCGTCACGGCTACCAGCCCCGCCATCAGGTACAGCGGCATGCCGCTGAGCCAGACGTCACCGCTCTTGAAGTGTTCCAGCTGCGCCAGGGCAATGATGATCGCCAGGCCGTTGACGAAGCCGAGCATCACCGGGTGCGGCACCATGCGCACCAGTTTGCCCAGCTTCAGCAGCCGAACGCCAGCATGATCAACCCACCCAGCAACACAGTCGCCAGCAAATACTGCACACCGTGCTGCACCACCAACGCAACGATCACCACGGCCATCGACCCAGCGGCACCGGACACCATGCCCGGCCGCCCACCGAAAAGCGCGGTCAGGGTGCAAATGATGAAAGCGCCGTAAAGCCCCATCAATGGATTGAGGTGCGCAACCAGCGCGAAAGCGATGCATTCGGGTAGAAGAGCGAAAGACGTAGTGAGCCCGGCCAGGACATCGGCGCGCAGATGTTTGGGTTTCATGTCTGATCTAAATACAGGCGGGAAAAGAGGAGGCGGATGTTACGGAATTGGGGTCGGCCCGGCCAGTTATTGGGTCGTCAGAAACGCAATCGCGGGCAAGCCACGCTCCCACAGGTATTGTGTCGTTCGCGAAACTGATGAACGACACAATACCTGTGGGAGCGTGGCTTGCCCGCGATGAACGATGACGCGGTCTAGAGTGAACTCAAACCATCTCGTCACGAATCCATTCAATCACCGAAGTCCGCTTCGGCGCCCAGCCCAGCAACTCCCGCGCCTTTTTACCGCGAACCCGGCTGTTGGAACCCAAACCATAGTTGGCCATTTCATACCCCCACTCGGCTTCGGCCTCTTTCAGCGGCCAGTCTTGTGGCTCACCCAGATTCAGCGCTTGGGCAATCGCAGTGGTCATGTCGATGAACGACGCTTCACCGCTTTCCACGAAGTAGAAAGTGCCCGGTACGTTGTTGGTCAGCACCAGCAGGTACAGGGCAACCACGTCTTCGATGTGCACGTTGGACCAGATGTTCTGGCCGGTACCGACATGCCGGACCACGCCACTTTTACGCGCCTGTTTCAGCAAACGCGGCAACTGCACGCTGTCGCGATTCACGCCCAGGCTGTGGCCGTAGATCAGGGTGTTGCAGATCACTGCCGAGTTCACCCCGTCCTTTGCTGCGGCAAGGATCAGGTTGTCGATGGCCACGCGCGCAGCTTTGTCGATAGTCGGCTCCGGCAGGTTGTCTTCGAAATAGATAACGTCGCTGGATTTACCGCCCGACGCATCGCCGACAATGCTCGAACCGCTGGTGTGCAGGAACACTTTGTTGGAACCGCGAAGTGCATCGAGCAACGCTTCTACCGCGCCGCGATGGTCGCTGCTGGCGGCGTTGATCACGGCATCGGCAGCGCGGGCCTGTTCGGCCAGTAGGGCGCTGTCGTCAAGCGTGCCGAGCACCGGGGTGATACCCAGAGCGCTCAGTTCATTGGCTTGTTCGGTGCTGCGAACCAGGCCAGTCACCATATGGCCAGCCTGGACCAGGCCGGTGGCGATGGAGCCACCGATAAAACCAGCTGCGCCGGTTACGAATACGTTCATGGAGAGACTCCCAGCGTTAATAAGTGATGCAGCCAGTATCGAGGACCGATGCCAGTGGAAACAGACGGCGTCGCCCAATTCACTCTTGCGCAGGGATCACGAATCAGCCCTTGAAATCCGCATTCGCATAAGCCGCCAATTTGCCCTGGATGAAGTCCAGGAAGCATTGAATCCGTAGGGCAAGTTGCGAGTTGCGGTAGTACACCGCGTTGATCGGCTGGCGATAGCCGCTGTTGAAATCCGCCAGCAGCACCTGCAAACGTCCGGCGCGGATGTCATCAATCGTCATGAAGTGCGACAGGCAGGCGATGCCTTGGCCTTCCAGCGCCAAGTGCCTGATCGTCTCGCCGCTGGAGGCGCTGATCGACGCCTGAATCGGCCAACGATCACCGTGCACGTAACGCAGCGGCCATTGGTTGAGGCCTTCGTTGTGGGTAAAACCCAGCAACGTATGCCCGGACAAATCCGCCACTTCAGCCGGTACACCGTGTTTTTCAAGATAGGCCGGGCTGGCGACGATGTGCAGCGGACTGCAGCCCAGCGATCGAGCGTGCAGGGTCGAATCGGCGAGCGTGCCGATGCGGATGGCGATGTCGGTGCTTTGCTCGAGCAAGTCGATGATCAGATCGTTGCTGTTGAGCTCCAGCTGGATGTCCGGATAGAGCCGGCGGAACTCGTCGATGTACGGCACGATGGCGTGCAGCATGAACGGTGACGCGGCATTGATCCGCAGGCGCCCGGACGGGGTTTGCTGACGCGAGGTCAGACGCTCTTCAAGCTCGTCCATCTGATCGAGAATCAGCTTGGCGTGCTCGAAAAAATACTTGCCCTCTTCGGTCAGGTCCATGCGTCGCGTGGTGCGGTTGATCAGCGTGGTATCGAGTTTCGCCTCCAGCCGCGACAGCGTACGGCTGACCGCCGAAGGCGTTTGCCCGACCTGTTCGGCCGCAGCGGAAATCGACCCGCATTCAATCACGCAGACGAAAATCTGCAATTCATCGGATCTGGCTTTCACGGATGCCCCTCATTCAAAACTGGCTTGATAGTAGCTGGATGTGGGGCAAAAGGAACCTTACGCCGGCAGGCCGAACACCTCGGTCAAATGCTGCTCATAGCGCGCCACATCGGCTTCGATATTGGGGCGCTTCATCACATCAACGCACAGGAACGTTGGCAAACCGGTCATGCCGAGGAAGGTGTTGGCCTTGTGGAACGGGAAGTACACCGCGTCCACGCCCTTGGCTTCGAAGAAGTCGGTTGGATCGTCGAAGGCTTGCTGCGGCGCGTTCCAAGTAAGGGACAACATGTATTGCTTGCCCTGCAACAGACCACCGCTGCCGTACTTTTGCGACGCGTCGGAACGGGTGCGACCGTCACTGGCGTACAGGCTGCCATGGCCTTCGGTGAAGACTTCGTCGATGTACTTCTTGACGGTCCAGGGCGCGCCCATCCACCAACCGGGCATCTGATAAATGATCACGTCGGCCCAAAGGAATTTGGCAACTTCCTCGGCGAGGTCGTAACCCTCGTCGATGAAAGTGGCTTTCACGTCGACGCCGCCGCGATCCAGCACGCTCAGCGCGGCTTCATGCAGGGTGGCGTTGTAACGGCCATCGGAGTGGGCAAATTTTTTGCCGCCATTGAGCAACAGGACTTTTTTCATGGGAAGTCTCGGAAGGTTGGAATTCGATGACGGCAGAGTAGAGATCTGCCTCGCGCTGAATAAGCGCTGAATTCACAAAATTCATTTGACCAATACGCACGAATCGACAGCCGATTGTTGCCATAAACTTGCGTCGATTCTGAACTTGAGGAGATTTCTGATGAGTGAAATGCAAGGCTTCATCCTGCACGCCAAGACCCGCCCGGAAAAATCCGACGCCTTCGAAGCGTTTTTCAGCGGTTATGTGCAAGCGAGTCGCGCCGAACCCGGTTGCATCGAGTACCACATGCTGCGCGACAAACAGGACCCGACGCTGTTTATCTTCTACGAGATCTGGCAGTCCCAGGCTCACTTGGACGTGCACTCGAACCTGCCGCACATGAAGCAATTCCTCGAGCAACGCGATGAGTACCTGGAACGGGATTTCGATATCCGCGCCATCGACATGCTCAGTCCGCCGTCCGCTACCCGCTGATCAGCAAGTGGCCGCCGAGCACGCCGAGGCCGATAAAGAACACACGCTTGAACAGCACGGCGCTGATCCGCTGGCGCAGCCATTGCCCCAGCAACATGCCGAGCACCGCCGGGATCAGCGCCAGCAACGACGCACTTAACTCGCCACCGCCCAGTGCGCCGCGCCATAACAATCCGCCGGCCAAGGCCAGGGTCGAGACGGTGAACGACAGACCCAGCGCCTGCACCAGTTCATCCTTGTTCAAGCCCAAGGCTTGCAGATAAGGCACGGCCGGAATCACGAAGACGCCGGTGGCCGAGGTGATGACGCCCGTCAACAGACCGCCAAGCGGACCGAGCCAACGCTCGGTGTGACGGCCGACACGCAAGGTCGGCAGACACAACCCGCTCAACGCGTAGAGCAACAGCGCAGCGCCCAATCCCCGCACGACCCAATGACCACCGGCCATGCCGATCCACAACGTGCCCGCCCCGGTGCCGATGAATATCGCCAGCAACATCGGCCACAGGCGTTTGATTAACCCTCGCAGATGCCCGCCGAATGCCAGTTGCCAGACATTGGTGAGCGTTGCGGGGATGATCAGCAGCGCGGCAGCCTGCGACGGCGCCATAGCCAGACCGAGCAAACCCATCGCGATGGTCGGCAGACCGAGGCCGATCACACCCTTGATCATGCCGGCCAGCAAAAAGGTGGCAATGACCATCAAGGAAAGGGCCAGACCGAGGTTTTGATAGAACGCGGCGAGAGTATTCATGGCGCTATCGTGAGCCTGGATTGGCTGCTTGAAAATCTGCCATATACTGAGGCAGCCTCTTGCTCAGCAAGAGGCATGATCGTTCCCACGCTCTGCGTGGGAATGCAGCCCGTGACGCTTCGCGTCGCATGCCAAAGCGGACGCAGAGCGTCCAGTGAGGCATTCCCACGCAGGAGCGTGGGAACGATCTTTGGGACTGACGATGCACTTCAACCTGACCGATCTGCGCCTCTACCTGAACATCCTCGACAGCGGCAACATCACCGCCGGCGCGGCTCGCAGTCATCTGTCCCTGGCGGCGGCGAGTGCGCGTATCCGCGCCATGGAGGCATCGTTGGGGATCGAATTTCTGCAGCGAGGTCGCCGCGGTGTCAGCCCGACCCCGGCCGGCAAGGCCCTGGCGCAACACGCCCGTGTCCTCCTGCAACAAGCCGAACGCCTGCAGCAGGATCTGGCGGAATACGCCAACGGCGTCAAAGGTCAGGTGCGGTTGTTGTGCAACACCACGGCAATCACCGAGTACCTGCCGGAGTTGCTTGCGGATTTTCTTCGCGACCACCCCAACCTCGACATCGATCTGCAAGAACTGCCCAGTGCACGCATTACTCACGCCTTGCGCCAAGGTGCCGCAGACCTGGGCATCGTCTCCGACGCCGTAGACACCGATGACCTGCAAACCCGCCCGTTTCGCGACGATCCGCTGGTGCTGATAATGCCCCGCGATCATCCCTTGGCACCCGCAAGTGTCGTGAGCTTCAGCGACACCTTGCACCACGACTATGTCGGCCTGAACGCCAACAGCGCGTTGGCGGTGTACCTGGAAGAACAGGCGCTGCACACCGGGTCACGCATGCAAATCCGCATCCGCGCCGACGGTTTCGATGGCGTGATGCGCATGGTCGCTCGGGGGGCCGGGTTGGCGATCGTCCCGCTTGCGGCGGTTGAGCGCTGGCGCGACGAACAATCTTTCAAAAGTCTCGCCCTGCAAGAACCTTGGGCTCAACGCAAACTCCTGCTCTGTGCGCGGGACTTTGAGACGCTGCCCGGCTATGCGAAGGCCTTGCTGCACGCCTTGACTCTCCCCTGAGGGGCAGACTTTACCCTTGAGTTTTCATATTCAAGGACAGAGACGATGGGCAAGCGAATTCTGGTGATTCTGGGTCATCCGGCGAGCAACAGTTTCTGCGGCGCGCTCGCCGAGCGTTACGCCGAGTCGGCGGTGCGTGCCGGGCATGAGGTGCGCCAGTTGTTTCTGGGCGCAATGGATTTTGACCCGGTGCTGCGTGAAGGTTATCAACAGGTCCAGCCGCTTGAAGCCGATTTGCGTCAGGCACAGACCGACATCCTATGGGCCGAGCACCTGACGCTGGTTTATCCGATCTGGTGGGGCGGAATTCCGGCGTTGCTCAAGGGCTTTTTCGATCGAGTGTTCCTGCCGGGTTTCGCTTTCAAATACCGCGAAGGCAAAGCCTTTCCCGACAAACTGCTGCACGGTCGCAGCGCCCATTTGCTGGTGACCATGGACACGCCCCCCTGGTATTACCGCTGGATCTATCGCATGCCTGGACTGCATCAGGTACGCAAAACCACGCTCGCATTCTGCGGCATCGAGCCACGACGCACGCTCACGTTCGGCCCGATTCTCGGTTCCAGCGCTGACCAGCGTGAAACCTGGTTGCTGCAGGCCCAGGCTATCGCCAGCCGCTGAGTCTGCCGATAATGCACCGGGCTACCACGGCGAATAGGGACTTTCCATGTACATCGGCCAAGCCGCGCAACGCTCCGGAACCACGATCAAGAGCATCCGCCATTACGAGTCGATCGGCCTGCTGCCTGCCGCTCAGCGGCTGGGTAAATACCGCGTCTACGACCAGCAAAGCGTTGACCTGCTGATCTTCATCAAATGCGCGCAACAGCTGGGTTTCAGGCTCAAGGAATTGCAGTCGATCTTCGCCGGACACCAAGGGCCACAAATGCCGTGGGAACTGGCCCATCAGGTCATCGCTGCCAAGAAGCAGGAAATCAGCGAGCGGATCGCTGCGCTGTCGCAGCAGCAATCGCAATTGGTCGAGTTCGAAGCCAGCCTCGAACAGAGCCGGTTCGATTGCCCGCTGAACAATCTTTGAGCGCAATGCGCGTTTCTGGACAGCTCAATGTCGAGTACAGACAACTGAGCGGCAGACGGGCGCTATAGGGTGCGACTTCAGTTCTCTAGTCCACTGCCCCGGAGTCCACATGACCGCACCTATTACCGTTCTTCGCGATACCCATCCACTGCCGGTGCTCGACGCCTGCAAATGGGAAAAACTCGAAGGCGACCCGCACACCGTCAACCTCAACGCCTACACCAGCGAAGACGGCAGCAAGATCATGGGCACCTGGATCTGCACGCCGGGCAAATGGTATGTGGAATACGTGAAGTGGGAATACTGCGATTTCCGCGAGGGGTACTGCATCATCACCCCAGAAGGAAAAGAGCCGATCCATCTGCGCGCCGGTGATATTTTCGTCATCGAGCCGGGCATGAAAGGCACGTGGGAAGTGGTTGAAACCGTGCGCAAGTATTTCGTGTTTGCCTGATGCAAAAAAACCGGGAGATCACCCGACGTGATCTCCCGGTAAATGTCGATAGGAACAATGCTGCCCCTGTGGGAGCCAGCTTTTGTGGTGAGGGGGTTTACCCCCGTTCGGCGGCGAAGCCGTCGTAAAACCTGCCTACACGGTATGCCTGAGGGAATGCGGGGGAGCGCTACGCACTCCAACGGGGGCAAGCCCCCTCGCCACAATCCCGGAAAACTCCTTATTGCGGTTTGCGATAGCTGTTGATGATCGCCGAGAAGTCCTTGCCACCTTCCCCACGCTGGCTCATCGCCTGATACAACTGCTGGGCCACCGCGCCGAGCATCACCGGTTGGTGCGCCTGACGTGCTGCCTCAGTAGCTAGCCCCAGATCCTTGAGCATCAACTCGGCACCGAAACCGCCGGTATAACCGCGCGAGGCCGGCGCCGTTTCGACGATGCCCGGCCACGGGTTGTACATTTCCGAACTCCAGCAACGCCCTGTGGAACTGTTGATGATCCCGGCCAGCACCGTGGTGTCGATGCCGAGCGCATCACCGAGCGCCATCGCTTCGCTGACACCGACCATCGAGATCGCCAGCAGCAGGTTGTTGCAGATTTTGGCGATTTGCCCGGTGCCGACTTCGCCGCAATGAACGATGTTGCGGCCCATCTGCGCCAGCACTGGTTGCAGGGTGGCGAACAGCTCAGGGGTGGCGCCGACCATAAACGTCAGGGTCCCGGCTGCCGCACCACCGGTACCGCCCGACACCGGTGCATCCGCCATGGCCACGCCTTGCTTGGCCGCCGCCGCGGCAACATCACGCGCCGTCTGCGGATCGATGGTGCTGCAATCGACTGCCGGCACGCCCTTGGCGATACCCGCCAGCACGCCGTCTTCACCCAGCCACACGCTGCGCACATGCACCGCGGCGGGCAGCATGGTGATTACCAGTTCTGCGCCTTGAGCCGCTTCACGCGCCGAAGCGCTGATGCTGCCGCCCAGTTGCTCAAGCTCCGCCAGGACGGTTTTGTTCAGGTCGACCAGGTTCAACGAATGGCCGGCCTTGATCAGGTTGCGCGCCATCGGCGCGCCCATGTTGCCGAGACCGATAAAAGCGATTTTCATGACCGGCTCCTTAACGCAAGTTAATGGTGGTGTTCACACCGTCGTTGACGCTGTTGTCATCGAACCAGCGACTGGTGACAGTCTTGGTCTGAGTGTAGAACTGCACCACTTGCTTGCCATACGGACCGAGGTCGCCGAGTTTGGACCCGCGCGAACCGGTGAAACTGAAGAACGGGACCGGCACCGGAATCGGGATGTTGATGCCGACCTGGCCGACGTCGATTTCCGTCTGGAATTTACGCGCCGCCGCACCGCTTTGGGTGAACAGGCCAGTGCCGTTGCCGAACGGGTTGGCGTTGACCAGTGCGATGGCCTCATCGAGGGTATCGACTTCCAGCACCACCAGCACCGGACCGAAGATTTCCTGGGTGTAGATCTGCATCTCCGGGGTGACGCCGGAGAACAGGGTCGGGCCGACAAAGTTGCCCTTCTCGAAACCAGGAACCGTGATATCGCGACCGTCCAGCTCCAGCTTGGCGCCTTCCTTGATGCCGCTCTCGATCAGATCCAGAATCCGCGCCTTGGCCTTTTTGGAAATCACCGGACCGACGTCAGTGCCCGGCTCGCTGCCGGCATTCACTTTGAGTTTCTGCGCCAGCACCTTCAGGTCAGGCAGCCATTGTTTGGCCGCGCCCACCAGCACCACCACGGAGGTGGCCATGCAGCGTTGCCCGGCCGCACCGAAACCGGCACCGACCAGCGCATTCAGCGCTTGTTCGCGGTTGGCATCGGGCAGTACAACGGCGTGGTTCTTCGCGCCCATCATCGATTGCACACGCTTGCCGTGCTTACCGGCCAAGTCGTAGACGTGCGTGCCGACGGCGGTCGAACCGACGAAGGAAACAGCCTTGATGTCCTTGTGGGTGCAGAGCGCGTCCACCACGTCTTTACCGCCATGAACGACGTTGAGCACGCCCGCCGGAACACCGGCCTCGATCGCCAGTTCCACCAGCAGCATGGTCGACATCGGGTCCTGTTCGGACGGCTTGAGCACAAAGGTGTTGCCGCAGGCGATGGCCATCGGGAACATCCACAGCGGAATCATCGCCGGGAAGTTGAACGGCGTGATGCCGGCGCAAACGCCGATTGGCTGACGCAGGGTGTAGGTATCGACGCCGCCCGCAACGTTCTCGGCGAACTCGCCCATTTGCAGGCTGCCGATGGAGCAGGCGTGCTCGACCACTTCCAGGCCGCGGAAGATATCGCCTTCAGCGTCGGCGATGGTTTTGCCTTGCTCGTTGCTGAGCACCACGGCGATGCGCTTGGAGTGTTCGCGAATCAACGCCTGGAGCTTGAGCATGATGCGCATCCGCGCGCCGATCGGCGTCAGCTTCCAGGTCTGGAAGGCGCGATGGGCAGCACTGATCGCAGCGTCGACTTCCTGCGCGGTCGCGAATGGTACTTTCGCCAGCACTTGCTGGGTCGCCGGGTTGACGATGTCGTGCCACTCGGTAGTCTGGGACTCGACCCACTCGCCGTCGATCAACAGCTTTACCGTTTGGACAGTGGTTTCGTTTGGCGTGAGCGAAGCGTTCATGTTGGGTCTCCGGAAGTTGTTCTTATTTAGAGAGCTATCTGTATAGCCAAGGCGAGACTGTCGCCTTGAAACGAGACGTGTGTCGCGAGTTGGTTCTCGGACTGTTTTTGGAGTATAGATGTGCAAACTTCTAATAAGAACGCACATAAAAGCCGGTCCATCATGCAAAAAAACATCACGTCTCTAGGCTCGTTGAACTGGGATGACCTCAAGTTTTTCCTTGAAGTCGCCCGCACCCGCAAGGCCAGCACCGCAGCCAAGCGCCTGGCGGTCGACTACACCACGGTGTCGCGGCGCATCAGCTCGCTGGAAGCGGCGTTGGGCACGTTGCTGTTCGAGAAATCCCGGACCAGCGGTTTTGTCCTGACTGCCGAAGGCCAGCGGTTGCTCGGTTATGCCGAGTCGATCGAAAGCACGCTGCACATGGCCTGTGAACAGGTTTCGGGGTCTGGCGTTGCGTTGTCCGGGCATGTGCGCATGGGCTGCACCGAAGGCTTTGGCAGCTTTTTCATCACTCCACAGCTGAGCCATTTCGTCGACGCCTACCCGGCAATCTCCGTGGACATCCTGCCGCTGCCGCACTTCATCAGCCTGTCCAAGCGCGAGGCCGACATCGTCATCGCCCTGGAGCGCCCGGAGCATGGGCCATACGTGTGCTGCAAACTCTGCGACTACAAATTGCAGCTCTACGCGACGCAGGATTATCTGGACAAGCACCCACCGATCCGCCGCCCGGCTGACTTGGGTAAACATTCATTCATCAGTTACGTCGACGATCTGGCGTTCAGCTCGGAGCTGTTGTACCTGGCGAATGTGTTGCCCGGCGCCAGTGCCAACCTGCGCAGCACCAGTGTGATTGCGCAATTCGTGGCCGCGCAGCAAGGGCGGTCGCTGGCGATTCTGCCGTGCTTCCTGGCCGCCCAGGATCCGCGATTGCTGCCGGTGTTGCCGAAGGAGATCAACATCACTCGACAGTTCTGGATGTACTGCCGCGAGGACCTGCGCAAGCTCAAGCGGATCACCCTGTTGTGGGATTACATCCGCGAGGTGACGGAGCGCAATCAGGGTCTGTTGATGGGTGAAAGTCGCGAGACCCTGTTCGCCGATTAGTCGGCGCTCACCACGATCGACACCCGGCGGTTCTCGGTACGGCCCGCCGGTGTGTTGTTGGAAGCAACCGGTTCACTGCTGCCGAGGCCGCGCAGCAGGATGTTTTGTTCCTTCATCCCGACAACGGTCAGCACCTTGCCGACGCTTTTTGCGCGGCGCAACGAGAGCTGCTCGTTGTAAGACTCTTTGCCCGAGGCGTCGGTGTGACCGTCGACCCGCACTCGTTCTATTTCAACCCCCAGCAATGCCTTGCCGATACGCTCGACGATGTCGGTGCTGGCTGGGTTGAGGCTGTCGTCGTCACTGCCAAACAGCACTTTGCCGGACAAGCCAAAGGCCCAGCCCTCATCGGTCAATTCGAAGCCTTGCTGCTTGAGCACAGCGATCTGCGCCGGAGTCAGGCCTTTTTGCGGCGCCGTCTGGCAACCGCTCAATGTCAGCAAAGCCATCAATAAGGTGAAGGTGAAAAATCGCAGGGAACGCCGGGTCAGTGAGAACACAAAAATTAGCTCCTGGTTTGAACATCGGCGACAGAGTGCTCCGACCCTGCCGTGTGCTGTGCGCCTCGGGAAAGACGCTTGGCTTGGTACATGGCCGCGTCGGCGGCGTTAAGCAAAGCACCGGGTGTGGTCCCATGGTCGGGGTACACGGCGATGCCGATGCTGAGTGAAGTCAACACCTGGGTATCGCCCGGCAACGGGATCGGTGCTTCCATGCTGGTGATTATTTTGTCGGCAATCCACTCGGCATCCTCGATCCGGTGCAGCGGCGTCAGCAGGACGGCAAATTCGTCACCGCCCAGGCGTGCCACCAGATCCCCTTCGCGCAGTTGCGCTCGAACCCGATTGGCCACGGCCACCAACACCGCATCGCCAGCGGCATGACCGAAGCCATCATTGATCTCCTTGAACCGATCACTGTCGAGAAACAGCACCGCCACTTGCTCGTTGAGTTTGTTGGCATTACGCAGCGCTCGAATCAGCCGTCCTTCGAAAAACGCCCGATTCGGCAACCCGGTGAGGCTGTCATGGCTGGCCTGGTGGGCCAGGGTTTCGTTTTCGCTTCGCAGGTGGGTCTGCCAGGATTCAAGCTCATCGAGCAAGGCATTGAAGTCATTGCCCAGGTTGTCGAGTTCGGCGATGGCGGCGGGAGGCACACGCTGATCGAAGGCTCGCTCGCTGCGGGCGGCGTGAGCCACGAACGCCAGGCTGCGCAATGGCCCCGTGATTGCGCGAAGTTGTCGGCGCGCCAGATAGAGCGCCACCCAGGCACTGACGGCGGTACACAAAACGATGCCGAGCAGACCGCTGAGCAAAAACCGCAACAGGCTGCCCCCGTGACCGGTGAGCTGGATGCTGCCGATTTCCAGACCTTGATGGACGATTGGCATGCTGATCGGTTTTTCCAGCAACGCCTTGGCAATCTGCATTTCGAGATCCGAGAAGAAGCCCGTTTCCGGCCGCTCCCAGCGAGCCAGCAACGTGCCTTGCTCGTCCAGCACTTGGGCATCGGCCACTTCTTCGGTGGACGCAATCAATGCCAGCGCTTCGCTAGCGGCAGACTTGTCGTTGAACACCACCGCCGCTTCCACGGTGTAATTGATCGAGCGCGCAATCAGGTGCAAGTTGTGGTCGGCATAGACCCGCAAGGCCAGTACGCCGAGCAACGTCAGCGAGATACTGGCCATGGCCACGGCCACGAGTGCGACGATCAAATGTCCGCGCCCGATGACCGAGCGCAAGGTTGGGCGGTTACCCGGCTTGAAAAGACTCATGGCGCCGCCGGCTTGCGGCGGGACAGTTGCAGCACACTGGGGTGAATACGCACGCCGCTTCGGGCGACGGAATCCAGGTTGACTTCAAAGGACACTTGCTCATCGCTGACCCGCAGGCAAAACAGACTGCCGACGGTACAGGGGTCGTCGCGTTCGCTGATGCTCAGCACCGGACGCCCTGCCAGCGAAGCGAATAGCCGGCTACGTTCATCACTGGTCAGTTTGCCGATATACACCGCATCGCACTCACCGGTAATCGACGGGTTGTCGGCCAACAGACGTCGCACCGTGACGGGGCGACCGGTGGCCTGGGTCGTGCCTTTGACCAGATCGTCGGTGTATTCGGTGGGGCCCACAATGCACAAGCGCAGTTGTGCTGGCTCAACAGGCCAGCGGGCATAACTGAGAATCCCGAGGACCACCTGAGTGACGGATTGTGCGCGCTGATCGGCCATGCTCACAGGCGTTTGCGACTGAGCGAAAACGATGCCGGTGAACAAACAGAGAAGGCCGGCGAACAGCACGTGTTTGCACCTGGTAACGCGCTGTGTCGTCCAGACAGCGACCTTCATGCAGGGATTCTCTTCGATCGTAGCGAAATGATGCCGCAACGATAGCACAGCGTTCAAACGCCAGCGAGGCGGCGTCCTACGGCACTTCAGTCAGTTTCCGGCGCCTGACGCCGTCCCTTTCAATCCCTTGATTCGACACCCTCATCCAGTTCCAGCATCAACCCGCTCAAGCGTTTGACCTTGCGCCTCACCGCCTCTTCGAATACGCCGGTACGCGGCTCGATCAGGGTGAACCAGTTTTTGGCGCGGGTAATCCCGGTATAGATCAATTCCTTGGTAAGCACAGGGTTCAGGGCATCCGGCAGAATCAACGCGGTGTGGGCAAATTCCGAGCCCTGGGATTTATGCACTGTCATGGCGTACACAGTTTCCACATCATTGAGCCGGCTCGGCAGTACAAAACGTACGCCACCCTGACCATCATTACGCGGGAACGCCACACGCAGTACCTGTTTCCCAACCTCTGGCCCCTCGCGTTCCGGCAGCTTGAGGGCAATGCCGATGTCGCCATTCATCAAACCCAGGCCATAGTCATTGCGGGTCATCAGCACCGGTCGACCTTCGTACCACTGCTGGTCGCTGTCGATCAGCCGGGCCTTTAGCAGCGCGGCGGTCACGCGTTGATTCAAACCTTCAACGCCCCACGGCCCTTTGCGTACGGCGCACAACAACTGGAAGGTGTCGAAGGCTTGCAGGACTTGGCGAGCCCAATCGGTCCAGCAGGGATCATCAAGCGTGCTGTCGAGCGGTGGCCGCAGGCTGCGTAACAGACTCAGGTAATGCCGATAACCCTGCGGTCCATCGCCATGCCCCTCAAGCAGCAAGCGTTCCAGCGCCCGGTCCTGCTCCCCCTTGAGGGGCAGGGAAAACACGTCGTCATGGCTTCGCGCTGCCAACAACTTGCGAGCTTCCTCGGGTTGCTGCTGGTTGACCCAACGAGCCAATTGGCCGATGCCGCTGCCCTCGCCGAACCGACGCGAATGACGCAGCATCACAACTTGCTGGGCCAGCGGATGAGTGCCCTGGGTGTCTTCCCGCAAACCGCTGGCATCCAGGCTTTCACCACTGACCGCTTGCAGCCACCGGCGAGTCTGCGGGCTGTACCAACCGGCCTCGGCGTCGCGGCACAGGTCGCCCAGCACCGCGCCGGCCTCCACCGATGCCAGTTGATCCTTGTCACCGAGCAGCACCAGACGGGCATGAGCCGGCAACGCATCGAGCAGGTTGGCCATCATTTCCAGATCGATCATCGAGGCTTCGTCCACCACCAGCACATCCAGCGGCAAGCGATTACCGGCGTGGTGACGGAAGTGTCGAGTACCGGGGCGACTGCCGAGCAGACGGTGCACAGTGGTGACATCTGACGGGATCTTCACGCGTACGGCTTCATCGACTTCCAGTGTTCTGACCTGCTGACTGATGGACTCCGTCAGTCGGGCTGCAGCCTTGCCGGTGGGTGCCGCGAGACGGATGCGCAGCGGCTTGCCCGCCTCCACCGCCGGCGCCTGGAGCAACGCGAGCAAACGCACGACCGTCGTCGTCTTTCCGGTCCCCGGGCCACCGGTAACGATGCTGAAAGCGCTGCGGGTGGCGAGGGCGCAAGCGAGCTTCTGCCAGTCAATCACTTCCCCGGGCCTGGCTGGGCCGAACAAGCTGGTGAGGCGTTGGGGCAAATCATCCGGTGTGGTTTCGTGTTCGACCAGGCGTTGACGCAGCGACGTATCGATACGCCGTTCGTAAGCCCAGTAGCGACGCAAGTACAGGCGTTTGCCCGACAACACCAATGGCCGATGTTGCGCCGCCTCACGACCATCGACCGCCAATGCGACCAGGCTGCTGGAAGCCAGGACCTTGCACCAATGGGCACCGTCCAGCGCCTCAAGCAATTGCGACGGCAACAACATTGCGCCACTTTGCACATCACCTTCCGGTGGTAGCGACAGGGCGAAGTCCGGTTCCTTGAGCGTCTCGAACAGATCCAGGCACACATGACCGTGGCCCAGTTGATGGCTGGCCAACGCCGCGGCCAGCAGCACCAGTGGATCATCGCAGGGAGCGAGCTCGTGAAGAAAAGCGACGAAGGCTTTATCCAGCGCCCGCAGCCAGCCGCGCTCAACCCAGCGCGTCAGCAGTAGCAGCAAGTCATCGGCGCGACTCAACGGCGCCAGATCCACGAGGCTTTCGGCTGTCAACGAAGTCGGCAGCAAATCAGCGAAGGTGCGACTCATAGCAAAACTCCCTGTTCCCAGGCGGGTTCGGCCTTGGGTTCTGGCTTGCCCTGGAACAGCCGGTCGAGACGTTCGATCAACTCTTTTGGTGGACGGGCAAAATACACGCCTTGGCTGGGCGCGCGCGTACCACGCAGGAACAGGTACAACGCACCGCCGACATGCCGGTCGTAATCGTAATCGGCTAGTCGCGCCTTGAGCTGGCGATGCAGGGCCAACAGGTACAGCACGTATTGCAGGTCGTAACGGTTGTCGAGAATCGACTGCTCCATGGCCTGCTCGGTATAGGCCGCGTCATCGACGCCCAGCCAGTTGGATTTGTAGTCGGCGACGTAGTAGCGGCCGTCGTGTTCGAACGTCAGGTCGATGAAGCCCTTGAACATGCCATTGAGCAACACCGGCTCGGCAGCCACCCGGGCCACGCCGTTGTGGGTGTATTGGCGCACCAGTTCATCGAGCTTGAGCACATCGACCTTATGGCTGGCGAACCAGAATTCCATCTCGACGCGGTAGTGGGTCAATTGCTCGAATACCACGGGAGCCTGCCCACCACCGATATGCAGCGGAGAGGTAAGCAGATGCTGCAGCCAATCGCTCAGGGCGGTTATCCAGCCTTCCCAGCCACGTCGATTGCAACGACGGGCAATGGCGTCTTCCACCGCTTTTGGCGTGGCGGTAAAACCTTCGTCACCGGCCCATTCGAGCAAACCATGGAGAAAGGTGCCGGGGTTCGGGCCGCGAGGGAATCGATGGATATCCGCGCCGCCGGCCACTACTTCGCGTGGTGCTTGCGGATCGAGGCGTTCGTCGTCGAAGAGCTTTTGCGCTTGCGGGCTTTCCGGCGCTTCATCAGTGCCCACGCTCATGCTGTCGCCAATGCGCAGGGCACTGTAAGAGGCAATCCACCAGTTTTCGCTGGCCTTGCGCTTGGGTATCAGCGGAGCAAGCAACGTCGCATCGTTGCGAGGTGGATGGTAGTGCTCGACGGTCGCTTCAGGCATTTCACCGTAGCTCAGCGCAGGACAGTCCTGCTGCAGGTCTTCCAGCCACCGCTTCAAGCCTGCCGACTCGGCCAGTGGCACTCCGCCGCCCAGCAGATAACCCAATGCCGACAGGTGCAGCACCGAGCTGTTGTTATTGCCGCGCTTGAGATCCGTCACTCCGAGCCAGCAGGCGTGTTGCGCCCGGGTCAAGGCCACGTAAAGCAAGCGCAGATCCTCGGCCAGTCGCTCATCATCCGCCTGAACAATCAACTCGGCCGTCGGCTTCAAGGTCACTTGGGCCTTGCCGGTGGCGTCGTGGTAATGCAGCGGCAGACGACTGCCATCCACTGGCTTCGCCGAGCAAACGAATGGCAGGAACACCAAGGGATACTCAAGCCCCTTGGACTTGTGAATGGTCACGACCTTGACCAGTTGTTCGTCACTCTCCAGACGCAGGATCTGCTCTTCGCCGGCCTGACCGGACAACGCCAGGTGCTCGGACAAATGACGGATCAGCGCTTGCTCACCATCGAGCTCGGCGGCCGCCTGTTGCAGCAACTCGGACAGGTGCAGCAAATTGGTCAGCACCCGCTCGCCGTCACTGCGCAGAATCAATGTCTGAGGCAGCTGAAAGTCATGCAGCAATCGCCGCAGCATCGGCAACACGCCCTGCTTGCGCCAGAGCTCGCGATAATGACGGAACTGCATGACCCGCGCTTCCCAGGCCAGTTCGTCCTGATTCAGCCGTTCCAGCTCAGCCAGCGACAGGTTCAGCGTGATGCAGGCCAACGCGGCCCGCAGTGGACGCTCGACATCCGGCTCGGCACAAGCCTTGAGCCAGGTCAGTACGTCGTGGGCCTCTTGGGCAGCGAACACCGAGTCCTTGTCCGACAGATAGACGCTGCGCACGCCACGGGCGGAGAGTTCGCCGCGCACAGCCTGAGCTTCTTTACCGTCGCGGACCAGGATCGCGATATCCGCGGGTAGCAGCCCTCTGAAGTCCTTGCCATCCTGGATGAAACCCGCGCGACCTTGTTGCCCGCCGTTGAGCAAAGCGGTGATTTCACTGGCGCAGGCGGCGGCGAGTTGTTGTCGGTACACCGCGCCGGACAGCGGCTGATCGGCGGACAGGTGCCAGATGTTCAGCGCGGGCACGACCTGGCTGTCGATATGCAAAACTTCTTTGCGACCTTGGGATTCGACGGGCAGGAACGGTACCGGGTTCTCGCCATTCTTTTCACGAAACAGGAAGGCGCCCCGGCCGGTCTCGCGAGATTCGGCGCGCTCGAACACATGGTTCACCGCACGGACCATGCCATGGCTGGAACGGAAATTCGTACCCAGAGTATGCAGTCGGCCAGTGGTTGCCTGGCGGGCGCGCAGGTAAGTGTAGATGTCGGCACCGCGGAACGCGTAGATAGCTTGCTTGGGGTCGCCGATCAGGAACAGGCCGCATTCGGGATTGTTGTCTTCGATGCGATAGATGCTCTCGAAGATCCGGTACTGCACAGGGTCGGTGTCCTGGAACTCATCGATAAGCGCCACTGGAAACTGCTCGCGAATCAGGGTCGCCAGCCGCTCGCCGCCATCGGATTGCAATGCTGCATCGAGGCGAAGCAGCATGTCATCGAAGCCCATCTCCGCACGGCGACGCTTTTCTTCCTCGAACCGTGTACCGACCCACTGGGCGGCGTGTTGCAGCACGGCGGCATCAGGTGTCGGCAATCCATCGAGGCAGGTCTTGAGGCCGGGCATGGCGTCCAGCCCGGGATGACGGGGTACTTCACCCTTCCAGGCTTCGGCCATACCGTCGGGAGTAAGGCGCGTGAATCCGGTGCCGATATCCAGCTGCTCAAGGGATTCGTCTTCAGCCCAGGCCCTGATCTTTTCGAACCAGGGTTCGAAATAGCGCGCCTGCATCTTGCGACCGTCGACGCTCTTGCTCGCGACACCCTGGTGACAAATGGCAAGCAGTTCGTCCGCCCACTGGCGCCAGGGCATCTTGAGTTCGAGCAAGGCTGCCCGTCGCTCTTGCAGACACGCCGTGATCAGCTCGGCAGGTTCTTTACCTTCAACACTGTCTCGCTCACTGGCGAACAAACCACGTACTCGAGGCAGCAAGGCTGCCGGACCACCCCAATTCCCACGCACCCAGTTCAGCGCATCACCTTGCATCGGGTAACAAAACAGACGCCAGTAATCGCGCAGGACTTCGCCCAGCAAATCGCTGTGATCGGTTTCCAGGGTCTGTGTAAACAGACTGCCACTGTCGAACGCGTGCTCGCGCAACATGCGCTGGCACCAACTGTGGATAGTCGAAACTGCCGCCTCGTCCATCCACTGCGCAGCGATGTCCAAGCGGTTCGCGCATCCGGACCACTGCTCGGGAAGGTACTCCTCACGAAGCTCCGCGATAAGGCTGTCGGGCGCCGGTGTTTCATCACGGAAAAACCGTGCAGCTTCAGCGAGACGCGTGCGGATACGCTCGCGCAGTTCTTTGGTCGCGGCATCGGTGAACGTCACAACCAGGATTTGCGGCGGCAACAGTTCACGTCCGAAGCCGCTCGACTCTGCGCCGTGGCCAAGGACCAGACGCAGATAAAGCGCGGAAATGGTGAAGGTCTTGCCGGTCCCGGCGCTCGCTTCGATCAATTGGCTGCCGCGCAGGGGAAATGCCAAGGCCAGAGGTTTTGTGGTCATGCGCGCGGCTCCTCGCTGTTCAATGAACGCCAAGGCGCTTCAAGCAACGGCCGGTACAACGCGTTGCACCAATCCGGGAACGTTTCGTCTGCGGCAAGCGAGTCGAAGTCGGCGAACTGTCGGGCGAGTGCGGGGCTTTCGCGACGCTCGCCGTCGGTGGTCAGGCCATCGCCTTCATAGGCTTTGCGGGCTGCGGTCTGGGCTTTGACCGGATCAGTTTGACCCAGCCATGCGAAGCCGGTCTTCACCGCAATCGGCAATGGTTGACGCATGCCCGTCTGCCAAGCCATTAACAGGTCGCCCAGAATCCGCAAGGCGGCATCCTCCGGCATCGGACCGAGCAGCAGACTGTCGTCGCTGGCCACCAATGCAGTGGTCATCGCCATACCACTGGCGCAGGCAACCAGGTGATTGACCCATGGCCGTGTCAGCCGATGCCATTTGCGCGACTTGATTGAGCCGATGCTGTTGGGGATTGTAGTGACGGATAGCAAACCACCGTCCGCTCGCTGATGCAGACCGCTGAGCCAGCCTTCCAGGCGCAGCCCCTGCAACTCCAGATTCACTGGCAGAGCGTTGGTCAGAGGTGTTGGCCATAACGCCAAAAGCTGCTGATAACGCTGCAACAGATCCGGCAACGGTTCGATCAACTCTCGCTGTAGGCATTCGCCAAATCCGGCCATAGGCAGGAGCCCACTGTTTTGCAGACGTTTTGCCTGCGCTTCCAGTACCTGGTCGGTGCTTTCCAGATTCCCCAGTGCAGCTTCGAGCAAGCTGTCGCTGAGGCTGTAACGTTGCAACGCGTCGAGTACGAATGGCTCTTCATCAGCCAAGGGCACTTCAGCCGCTTCGAAGTACACTTTCAGCCGTTGACTGAAAAAATGCCGCACAGGATTACGCAGGAAGTCCTGCAGTTGTCCGAGACTTAGCGGCTCCTCCTGAACATACGGATCAAGGACTTCGGTATCAGTCGACGGCTCACCGGTTTGATGCAATACCTGCCATTCATTGGCGTAGCTGAACAAGTCATCGCCTTCATGAAAGTAGCGGGCGCTGAACGGTTGCAACGGATGTTCCTGAGTGATGGCCTCAAGCAAATCTTCGTCGACATCATGCAGTCGCCAACCGCTGGCCAGATGATCGCGCAATTGGCCAATCAGTACCGACGCGGGGCGTTCACTGTTATCGCGAATGCTGCGACCGACCCAGCTGATATAGAGTTGGTCCCGTGCCGACAACAGGGCTTCCAACAGTAGATAGCGATCATCTTCGCGTCGGGAGCGATCGCCAGGGCGGTAATCACTGCCCATGAGATCGAAGTCCAGTGGCGGTTGTGCACGCGGGTAGTCCCCGTCATTCATGCCCAGCAGGCAGACGAGTTTGAACGGGATCGCGCGCATGGGCATCAAGGTACAGAAGTTAACTGCACCGGCCAGGAAACGCTGGGACAGGCGGCCTTGGTCGAGGCCGGCGAGCCAGGCTTCACGGACCACGGTCAATGGCAGCTCATCATGCAAACCAACTGACTCGCAGGTCTCAAGCCAGGTTTCACGCAGCTCTTCGAGTTGGGCCAATACGTAGTCGTCATGTTCGTTACTGGCCAGGAAAAACAACTGAACCAGTGCGTGCAAGCGAAAGCCCCATTGTTTGGGAGCGGCAGGTTGAGAGAGCTCCTGGTGCGCAATCTCCAATGCGTCCAGCAGCGCAACCAAAGGGCCGATGAGCGCGGCGTCCAGACCACCGATCTCGTCGTAGGGTTCGATACCCTCGCAAGCACCGGCACTGCCTACGGCATAACCGAGCAGCATCCGTCGCAGGCCGAAACGCCAACTGTTTTGTTCCAGCTCCTGCGGCAGACCGAGACCCGCGCGCTGTTCGGCATTCATGCCCCAGCGGATGCCTGCGCCTTCGATCCAACGATGCAGTGTCGGCAGATCGCGTTCCTCTACACCGAAGCGAGCGCGCAGTGCAGGAACATCCAGCAGATCGAGGATCTCACTCACGGGGAAACGGCTGTCGGGCAGTTTGAGCAGGTGTTCGATAGCAATCAGTAGCGGGTCACGGCCGCGTTGGCCTTGATCTGCGAGTGTGAAGGGAATGAAACGCGGGTCGTGGCGTTCAAGCTGAGCAAACACCGCTCGAATATGCGGTGCGTAGCTGTCGATGTCCGGGACCATCACAATCACATCGCGAGGCCTTAAGTCCGGATCAGCACTGAAGCGTGCGAGCAACTGGTCGTGGAGGATCTCCACTTCGCGCTGGGCGCTATGGGCAATGTGAAAACGGATCGACTCGTCCTTCGCCGGATCGACAGCTGGCCAGCGCTCGCGAGTCTCGTTCAAGGGACGCAATTCAAGAATGTCGTCCTGCAATTGATTGAGCATGTTCTGTGGCTGGCTGTCGCTGAACAGGTCAATACGGCCATCGCGGAATGCCGAGCGATAGCTGCTGGGATCGTCGTAGCTGTCGAGCAGATTGATATAGTCCCGCCCCTGTTTGCCCCAAGCCGCCAGTAGTGGATGGGCATGCTGGTGAAGGGTTTGCGGGTCGAGCACTACCGGCATTCCGCTCTTGCGAGCCTGACGCTTGTATTGATGCCGCAACAGGTCTTTATCGGCGACGATGTCTGCCCAATGGTGACGACACGGGTTGTGTACGCAGAGCAGAACCTGGCTGAAACGGGCCAGCCCCGCCAGTGCTTCCAGGGCTTGAGCAGGCAGAGAAGAAATCCCGAAAACGATTACCCGCGAAGGCAATCCGCCAGGGGCTACGTCGAGGCTGTTGATGCGCTCGATAAACCGCTGATGGACGCCGGCTCGACTTTGCGCCATGCCTTGTTCACCCACATCCAGCAACAGCGCACGCCACAACTCTGCCTGCCAGCAGTTAGCCGGGGTCAGAGGTTTGGTTTCACCTCTGCCATTTCGTAGTTGATGACGACCTTCGGCCCAGTCTTCAAGCCAATCGGCCCGATACACTTGGTATTGGTCAAACAAATCCGCCAGCCGCTCGGCCAACTGATAGCGTTTGCGTAAATCGGTGTCATGGGTCAGGAAGCGCTGCAGCGGTTCGAAGTGCGGTTGATTGATCAACTGCGGAAGCAGGCGCATCAGACGCCAAGTCAAGGGAGCTTTATCGAGCAGGGATTTGACCGGGATTTCGTCACGCCCAAGCACCATGCGATAGAGCTGCCACATGAAGCTACCCGGTAACTGAACGTCGATGGCTGCGGCGATTCCGCAGCCACCCATGTCGTCGTCTTCAGGGTCTTCCGCCAGTGCCAGCTTCAGCCATTGGGCGATGCCGTTGCTCTGTACCAGGGCAATTTCATTTTCCAAGGGAGCCAGCGGGTAACGCCGCATCCAGCTGACCACCAGGCTGCGCAACTCGTCCAGGCGATTGCCGTGAACCACCATAAAACCAGCACTGAGGGACGTCGCGTCCGGCATAAAGGCTTCCTTGGGAAAATACAAAAGCTAGGGCCGAACCTTAGCATTGTCGGGAGACTGTGACAGCCGGGAGCCGTCCGGGATTGCTGTACGA